>CALBIE010000366.1 GCA_937893495.1 uncultured Verrucomicrobiales bacterium
CTTTCTCTCTCTAACGCTCTCCCTATACTACGATCAGGGGTCAGGGGTCGATTCGAGTTCCGGAATGGTGTGGCGCAAAGTCAACCATATGGAGGGGGCCATCCGCCGTTCGTCCCGAATGCGACACTGTGAAACTGGCCCGGCATTTCAATGCCGGGTTTGATTGTTTGGATCGCGGCAGGTCCCGACGGGACGACTGGTTGGTATGATTTGGACGATGGGACGGATAACATCCAGTTCGACGGTCCCCCGGGGCGAGCAAGCGGCGTCGCCGGTAGGTCATTGGTGGTTGGGATTTGGTCATTCCCGACGTGTCTTCTTGCGGTCCGTATCGTTCCTGTTAGCTTGGCGACGGATGAGTTTCGTCACTGAGTTCAATCATTTAAAGGCCCGTGGGCTTGCAGAGGTCTCCCTGCGGGCAGAACTGGCTTCGGTGCGGCATTCTCTTACGCGATCTTCGCAAACTCTGGCGGATTTCGCTCGGCTCATTTCACCGGCTGGCGGCAAATTGCTCGAGGAATTGTCCCGCCTGTCGAATCAGGTGACACGGCAACGATTTGGCAAAGTGATTCGGCTGTTCGCACCGCTTTATCTCTCCAACGAGTGCGTCAACAATTGTTCCTACTGCGGGTTCTCGCGAGATAATCCGATTCTGAGGGTAACGCTTTCAATTGATGAAGTGCTGAGGGAAGCCCGCGAGCTTGCGGCGCAGGGGTTTCGTAATATTTTGCTCGTTGCGGGCGAGCATCCAAAATTTGTTTCGAACGGATATCTTGAAGAGTGTATTCGTGCCGTGCATCAGGAATTGCCGGGGGTATCGCTGGAGGTTGGACCGATGGAGGCGAAGGAGTATCGCGCCATGGTGCAGTCCGGCGCCGAAGGGTTGGTGGTCTATCAGGAAACCTATGACCGCGAAATTTATTCGCAAATGCACACGGCCGGTCCGAAGCGGAATTTTGACTGGCGTCTGGAAACGCCGGAGCGTGGCTATGCGGCGGGATTTCGGCGTCTCGGAATCGGCGCGTTGTACGGCCTGGCTGACTGGCGTTACGAGTCCATCTGTGTCGCGGCGCACGCGTTGTATCTGCTGAAGCATTGTTGGAAGGCGCAGGTGACGATTTCCATGCCACGGTTGCGGCCGTGCGCCGGTAAATTTCAGCCGTTAACGACGATGACGGATCGCGAACTGGTGCAACTGATTTGCGCATTTCGCTTGTTGTTGCCGGACGTTGGTATTGTCCTTTCGACGCGCGAACCCGTTGCGCTTCGGGATGGGTTGATTCCATTGGGTATCACGATGATGAGCGCCGGAAGTCACACTGAACCGGGTGGATACACGGGTGCCGGAAAAGAGCATATTCACCAGACGGTACGCGGACGAATCGTCGAGTTGGCTGAAGGCTCGAGTGAATGGGCTGTGCCGTCCGGGCAGCAAACCTCGGCGACGGGACAGTTTGACATTGCCGACGATCGTTCGCCATCTGAAGTCGCCCGGCAAATCTCGAAGCTTGGCTACGAACCGGTTTGGAAAGATTGGGATGCGGCGTTGACGGCCTGACGGATTGGCGAGAGAATAACGGCAGCGAGTTCGCGGATTATGTCAACGTGAACGAAGCCGTGATGAAAGCCAACGCTTCAATACGAGTTCTTCAGCTTGGTCTTCTGGCCGGATTTATCACCGTTGCAACCGCTCAGGAAAAGCTCTTCTGTCTGGTCTGCGAAAAGGGACCGCTTTCCGGCCAGGTGTGGAAACATCCCAAGGGTTATGTCTGCGACGTGTGTTACAAGATCGAGACGCGTTGCGACCATTGCGGACTGCCGATCGTGAAGGATTTTCTCAAAACGAAAGACGGCCGTTTTTTTTGTGCGCTGGACAAAGGTGATTTGGTGCTTAACCAGGTTGAGGCGGAAAAGATTTTTGCGCAGACCGTTTATGCCATGGGTTCCCTTTCGCAGAATCAGATGGCGCTTCGCGGCAGCAAGCCGAACGTCACGCTGTTCGATGTGGATTACTGGAATCACCAGAGCGGCAAGACGTTGGACACGTCGATGCGGCGCGGCGGATTTTCGCAAACGCGGATGTCGGGAAATCGATTCACTCACAATGTCCTTTTGCTGAGCGGATTGCCACGAGAGGAACTCGTCAGCGTCTGTGCCCACGAATACACGCATTTGTGGATCAATGAGAACAAGCAGGAGGGTCGCGACATCGAACTGCACACGATCGAAGCGATTTGTGAATTGGTGGCCTACAAGGTCGCCGGTCGGGCGGGTTATACGAATCAATTGGATCGCATTAAAAAGAATCCGTACACCAATGGTCGCATTTTGGATTTACTCGAAGCCGATCGACAGTATGGATTTTCCCGTGTGTTGAATTGGGTCAAGACCGGCACGAATGAGGTCATCAGTGTGACGCGACAGCGGCAGATCGCCGGGCCGGTAACCACTGCTTCATCGCGCGTTGCACCGATGAGATCGGCTCCCGGCTCCAGTCAGCGCTCCCCTCCGGTGCCTGTCGGTTCGCGTGCCCTGAAACTTCAGTCGATTGCGCGCACCGCTGGCGGATTTCAGGCTACGGTAAATGGCGTGCGCATGAATGAAGGGAACATTCGGCGCTTGAACGTCGAAGGACGCCCCTCGAATGTTTATTGTCTCAAAGTCACTGAGAACAGTGTCACCGTGACGGTCAATCGCGATAAACCAAAAACCCTGTATCTGAACCAACGATAGGAGACCTGTTATGAACGATTCGAAATTCTGGGATGACAGCTACGTGACCGGAGCGTTTCGTGATCATTGGGATTACGCGGTGCCCTCGCAGGAATTGGTGTCGCTCGTCGCGGCGGGAGTGATTCCGCCTCATGCCTCCGTGGTGGACATGGGTTGCGGCGCGGGGCGCGAGTCGGTTTTTCTGGCCGAGTGCGGGTTTGATGTAATCGGTGTGGATATCTCCAGCAAAGCGCTCGAAATTGCCAAGCGGCGAGCCTGGGATGCCGGCGTCGAGGTTGATTTTCGCCAAGGAAATTTCTTCGAACTCCCGATTGATGATTTGTCGATTGGGTTTGTAAATGATCGGGGTGGATTTCATCTCGTGTCTGAGAAATATCGTCCGCAATACGTCGCTGAAGTGCGCCGGGTTTTAAAGCCGGACGGCATCGTGATGATCCGTGGTGCCAGCGCGGAGGAGATTGATGAGAATCTCACACCCGTCACGGAAGAATCGATTGATGAACATTTTCCTGCCTCGGAGTTCAGCCGAGGTCCGGTTCTGCCGATCAAGCTGGTGTCCGATGCTGAAGGAACCCTGGATGGCCGAATCGTCGTTTTGCGGAAAAAGCACGACGGTCAATAGGTATGGGTGTTGTCATAGCCAACGGACAGGAGATAGTGGCGCGGTTGCCCTGCACGCTGGAGGAATTTCTCATTGCGCAGAATCAGTTGCCCAAAAGCGTCGTCGTTGAACAAAACGGTGAGGCGGTAGCGCCTTCCGAGTTTGGTGAACGGAGCGTCCAGGATGGCGATCAATTGGAAATCGTGAAGATTGTGGCGGGAGGGTAAATCAACCATGGCAGTTTACGAGGAATTGAAGGGAAGTGTCGTCCTGATCACGGGTGGAGCAAACGGCATTGGCGAATCGATGGTAACGGCCTTCGCAGAGCAGGGCGCGCTGGTGCGCTTTTGCGATGTGGATGCGACGGCGGGAAAAGCGGTGGCGGCATCGTGTGGCAAAAACGTGCGATTTGCCGAAGTTGATTTGCTGAAACCGGCGCAGATAAAACGCTGGATTCAATCGGTTGGAAAATCCGATGGCTCGATTCGTGTGCTCATCAACAATGCGGCCAGCGATCCTCGAATTCCCCTGAGTGAAATGACGGTCGAACAATGGGATTCGCTATTGGCGCGCAATTTGCGGTCGATGTTTCTGACCAGTCAGGCGGCGGCTCCGTTGATGGGGAAGGGGAGTTCCATTATCAACTTCAGCAGTATTACTTTTCACATTGCGCCGGCTGAGATGACGGCTTACGTCGCGAGCAAAGGCGGCATTATTTCATTTACGCGGGCGTTGGCGCGCGAACTGGGACCCAGGGGAATTCGAGCGAACACGATTTCACCTGGCTGGGTGATGACCAAGCGGCAATTGAAGCAGTTCGTTACTCCGGCCGTGAAACGGATGCTCCGGAAAGCGCAGTGCATGCCTGAATTACTGCAACCACGCGAGATTGCAAACGTCGCGTTATTCCTCGCGAGCGAGTCGAGCAGTGCGATGACCGGGCAGGAACTGCTTGCCGATCGCGGCTGGGCGCATTCGTAGTTCGGGTGGATTCTTGCGGTGCCGATTACCGGCTTGCGCCACTGTTCGATACCTGTCATCAAGGCAGCATGAATTCGCCCTTTTCGTCGGGAAACTCTGCTGGCGTCAGTTCATTTATTCCGAACTCCATCGAGCCAACCCCGCGAGCGAGCGTAAACCGGCGTGATGCGATCAAAACGGCGTTTGCCGGAGCGGGTGTGGTGACGGCGGGTGGCGTGACTGGAGCGCACGCTGCTTCGAAGCCGGCAATCGACGCGCGGCGCGCTTCGCTGAAGCGTTACCCGATGAAAAAGTCCATTAACCTCTGGGCCTTTCCCTATCCGGATCGCATGAATTTACGGGAGTGTCTGCAATTGGCGAAAGACGCGGGTTTCGACGGCATTGAATTGAACTACGATCTGGATAATGATTTGTCGCCCAAATCGGGAAAGAAGGAGTACGCGGACATTCGTAAAATGGCGGACAAAATTGGGATCGAAATCAGCGGTCTTTGTTCGTTTCTTTTCTGGCCATATCCGCTGACGAGCAATGATCCGGTAAAGCGGGAGCGGGGTCTCGAACTGGCGGGGAAAATTGGGCAGGCTGCCAGTGACCTGGGAGTTGAAAACGTGCTGGTGGTACCGGGCGCAGTGCATATTCCGTGGCGGACGGATCACGAGCCGGTACGCAATGACATTTGCGACCAGCGAGCACGAGAAGCAGTGGGAAAACTGGTCAAGTCGGCAGAACGCCAGAAGATTTCTCTCAACATGGAGAATATTTTCTTCAATGGCTACCTGATGACCCCCATGGAGATGAATGAGTTCGTGGACAGTTTCGGAAGCGAATACGTGCAGATACACTTCGACACGGGAAATATTTCCATGTTTCAGAACCCCGAGCACTGGGTGCCGATACTCGGAAAGCGAACGAAGAATATCCATTTCAAGGAGTACACCAGGAAGGGCACGGACTATTCGTTGGAAACTTTCCGTCCCCTGTTGGATGGCACGACCGACTGGCCGGCAGTCATCGGGGAACTCGATCAGGTCGGCTATCGTGGCTATCTGACATTCGAGTATTTTCACCCGTATATTCACTATCCCGAGGCGCTAATCTATCAGACATCGGATTCGCTGGATCGGATGTTGGGCAGGAAATCTTAGCGCGGATATTTCTCTGGCCCCAGTTGTTGCGTGAAGTTACTTTTCCATCATGGAAATCGAGTACACAGTTCAGATCTGGCGGGAGGAAGGCCAGTTTGTTGCGCACGCGATGCCATTGGATGTCGCGAGCTCGGGACCAACCGCAGCTGAGGCGGGAGCCGCTCTCGATGAAGCCGTCAAGCTGTTCCTTAATACGGCGCGTGACCATGGTACGTTAGATGAAGTTCTGGAAGATGCCGGTTACGGTTTCGATGGAACGCAATGGCGGAGCCCCGATTGGGTGGGCGTGGAGAGGCACTCGACTCTGATTGCCGCCTGATTCTTTATGCCGCGCTTTACGCCGCAGGATTGGCGGACATTGGAGAAAGTGTTTCAGGGCGCTGGTTTTCGTTTTGATCGACAGGAAGGCAGCCATCGATCTTACGTCAAGCCAGGCGTGGCGAGGCCGGTTGTGATTCCGACATATCGTGACGTGCCCGTATTCGTCATTCGAAACAATCTCAAGACCGCCGGTCTATCACGCGGGGAGTATTTCGAACTCCTTGAACAGAACCGGTAATAGGGACGCTATTTTCTCGTTGGCAAGCGACGGCGATGGAGGATGATGGGCGGATGGGACACGCGACATTTTCGATGGGAGATTTGACGGCCGTCGTTGGAGACAACGCGGCGCATGAGAAACACCGATCTGGTTACAACGGCCTGTGGGAATTGCGACATGCGAAATCAACGCGCAGCGTATTCGTGCCGGGTATCGCGGGGTTGAATCTCGAACATATCTTCAACGGTGACGACGTACCGGAGAGGGAGGTGTACTTCGAGCCGCGGTTTTCGCCGATGACGTTTAAGAAATTGTCGGAGGTCGAGGCGGAATTGCATCAGCCGGCCACGCCGACGTTTCATCTGGAGAGTTGGACGCGGTTCAAGTTCGTGGCCCCGCATTACATCGACATGACGTTTAGCTGCGAAGCGCACCAACACGTATTCCCTCGCGGATGGATTGGCTTGTTCTGGGCCAGCTATATGAATGCCCCGCTGGACAAGAGCATGTATTTTCGCGGGGGTACAAATGGACAGGAGAATCTCTGGTCTCAGATTTGCACGCACGCGCACAATGACGAGAGCACAGTGATGAGACGCAACGACAAGTCGAAACTCGAATTTGCTCCGGGTCGTGAGAGTTTGTACAAGAGCTATTCGCCCATGCAGTACGATCAGCCTTTTTATTACGGGAATATTGACGAACTAACCTGGATTCTGATGTTCGACGAAACGCCGGGCATTCGGTTCACGCACTCCCCTTCCGGCGGTGGCAGGAATAGTAATTCAGAATCGACGAATCCGGCCTGGGATTTTCAGTGGATAATATCGCCCTATGATGTGATGAAGGAATATACGTTGCGAATCCGCGTCGTGTTACGTCCGAAGTGTGCGCGCAAGGAGGTGGAAGCGGAGTTCAACGGTTGGCGTAAGACGCTTCCTTGATTTTACTTTTCCGATTCATGGAATTCAGGGGGGCGTCGTCAAATACATCGAGCGGCGAAATTTCGTTCGTCCGCTGTCTGACTGCTTCGTACAGGAGAACGGCGGATGAAATGCCGACGGGTAGTGAGTCAACACCGTTGGCGGTAGGAAAGATGATGTCCTTGTCGCACATGGCGAGAACTTCATCGCGGGGCTCCTGACCATCCGCGGCCATGACCAGGCAGACATCGCCAGTCAGAACAGTCTGCGAAAGTATTTTCTCACT
>CALBIE010000367.1 GCA_937893495.1 uncultured Verrucomicrobiales bacterium
GGAATTGCTGGAAAAACCGATTCCCGAAGAATGTTTCAAAGCAGCTCTTGCGCGATTTAATCGGCGAGACGATGAAGCGCGACCGAACATGCAATTCGTTCCCGGTTCGCTGGAATTCATCCGTGCGATTCACCGGGATTACTTTACCGCCGTCGTCACCGGCACGCCGGAAACCGTCATTCGGCAAACGACCGCGTTTCACGAACTGGATCAGTATTTCAATATTGTGCGCGGCAGTCCGGATCGGAAAAC
Organism: uncultured Verrucomicrobiales bacterium; assembly: GCA_937893495.1. Classification (GTDB taxonomy): domain Bacteria; phylum Verrucomicrobiota; class Verrucomicrobiia; order Limisphaerales; family JAYPXF01; genus CALBIE01. Next base: position 253 of record CALBIE010000367.1, read on the forward strand.
GGAAATCATCGCATCACTCTTGAGTGAGAGTTCGTTTCAATCCGGGGAATGCGTCTTCATTGGCGATGGCAAGACGGACCAGGATGCGGCCGATCATCACGAGATTCGCTTCGCGGGTATTCATCGTGAACTTTCTTCATTCGACCCGGAAAAAGCCTGGCGTACGGTCGAAGACTTGAATCAATTGATTCCTTTGCCGACGTAATCGATGAAACCGGCTGGAAGTGATTCGACTTTACTTGAACCTCCATGGCTTGTCTCCTTTTTGCATGCATCTGAAACAATTTCCCAGCCGAAGACAATTCATTCAAAACACGTCACTCGCAATTGGAGTGCTGGAATTTCCCTCGATTGTCGGCGCGGCAGTTCCGGCAAAGATTAAGATTGGTCAGATTGGCACCACCCACGCCCACGCCCTTGGTAAGTTGACGACGATTCGGAGCTTTCATGATCTCTACGAACTTGTCGGAGTCGTCGAACCGGATGCCAAACGGCGCGATTCGTTTGCGCGAAACAAGACTTTTACGGGCGTGAAATGGATCAACGAGGAGGAATTGCTCAACACAAAGGGCCTGAAAGCGGTTGCCGTGGAGACGGACGTCCGAGACCTTGTTCCCGCCGGAATTCGCTGCCTTAGGGCCGGCATGCATATCCATCTCGACAAACCCGCCGGAATTTCGATGGGCCCGTGCCGCCAACTTCATGCTGAAGCAATCAAGCGAAAATTGACTATCCAGATGGGTTATATGCTTCGCTACAACCCTGGTTTCGAACTTCTGTTTCAGTTTGTTCGTGACGGCTGGCTGGGAGATTTGACGGAACTGAGCGGCATGATGGGCAAGCGCGCGGGTGCCGGACTTCGAAAACAACTTGAGGAATTTGAAGGCGGTGGCATGTTCGAACTCGCCTGCCATATCATCGACGCCATGGTCACGGTTCTTGGCAAACCCGGCAATGTGACTTCTTTCAATCATCGCACTTATCCGGATAAAGATACGTTCGCCGACAATCAAATGGCGGTGTTCGACTACCCGAAAACCATCGCCACCATCCGCTGCAACCACCTCGATCCGTTCGGGGGACCGCGCCGACAATTCAACGTCACTGGAGAATATGGCACCTTTGAAATCCGCCCGATGGAACCGCCCAGTGTTCGCATCGCACTGGATCGAGATCGCGGCAAGTTCAAGAAAGGCTGGCAGGATGTCGAACTTCCCCGCTCGAATGGCCGGTACGACGGCGATTTCCTTGACCTCGCAAAAATCATTCGCGGCGAAAAAAAACTCGCCTGGGATTCCAAACACGACCTAGCTGTTCACGAGACCGTGTTGCGCGCCTGTGGAATGAAAGTGGACGCTTAGATCACGGCCTGGATCCCTGCCCGGCAAACACATCATTCGCCCAAACGGAGTGCAGGTCTTTCAGCCGCTTCACGACTTCCGGATTTTCATCCAGATGATTTTTGACCTCCGGATTATCTTCCGCCAGATTGTGGAGGGAAAACGATTCCTTCGCTTTCTCTCCCCGTCCCTTCTTACGAATCAGCTTCCAATCGCCTTCGCGAACCGCCCAGGAATTAATCCATTGAAAATACACAACTTTGTGTGCCGATGGCGCATCGTTCGATTTGATGATGGGCAAAAGACTTCGCCCATCAAGCGGCACCGCGGGTTTCGGCACATTGCACAATTCCAACACCGTCGGAAACCAATCCATGATGGTCACAATCTGATCGCGCGCAATTCCCTGCGGAAGTTTGCCCGGATAACTGATGATCGCAGGCGTGCGCACACCGCCTTCCAAGAACGTGTTCTTGTGGCCGATCCATTTGCCGGTGTTGCCTCCACCACCATTGGCGCCGTAGTTATGGCCCTTTGGATAACCGCTCTTATGCCCATCCGTCTTGATTTGGTAATCCTCGGCGGAATGGCCGTTATCACTCTGAAAAATGATGATCGTGTTCTCGCGCAGTCCAAGATCCGCAAGTTTGTCCACCACCTTGCCGATGTAATAATCCGTTGTCGTTACGATGGCTGCATATTGTCGGCGCGGGCTGGGCAAATTCGTGTAGAGCACTTCGTGTTGTTTCAATGCCTGCTCCGGGTAATGCGGGATATTGAAACCCACATAGAGCAGGAATGGGTTCGTCTTGTTCCGCTCAATGAATTCGAGTGATCGTTCGACAACCATCTCGGGAAAAAATTTGCCCTTGGCTTGAATCTCCTTTGTTCCCTCATACAAATCGTGGTACCCGTTCTGATGCAATTGGTAGTGATTAAAATTGTCAATGAACCCGTCGCGAATACCGAAGAACTCGTCAAAACCCTGTTTCATTGGACCAAAATCACGATGCGCTCCCAGATGCCACTTGCCAAACAAAGCGGTTCGATATCCTCCCGCCTTCAATGCCTCGGCAATCGTCACTTCAGACAAGTGCATGTTGATCCCATTGGCCGAATGCATGTTCCCCTGTGTCCAGAAATTGACGTTACACCGTTGCGGGTGATGCCCGGTCATCAGTGCCGCACGGGACGGACAGCAAACCGTGTGTGCGTAGGCCTGGGTAAAGCGAACACCCGTGGCCGCAAGTTTGTCGATGTTCGGCGTGTGCAGGTCTTTGGAACCGAAACAGTTGGCGTCAAGCGTCCCCTGATCATCCGTGAACAGGATGACGACGTTGGGTTTCCGATTCGCGGCTTGCGTGTGAACGGCCGCGACAAGGACTATAAACAAGAGGTATCGAATTGATTTCATGGGCTTCGTTCGTCGCCTGGCAACTGTTAACGATCAGATGTCAAAAGTGGAGCACCATCGCCGCCGGTTCTACGATCATGCTCACCCCATCCCGTTATTGATTATGAATAGGCAGTAAAGCATGAGAACAAAAATATTTGTAAGGAAGAATATTGTGACGCCCCAGAATCTCGGTTTCCTTTGATTTCCCCGGATCGAGAGAGCACCCGTGAGCAGAAAGAGAGAAAGAGAACCACATATGCAGGCCCCAAATGCAGCGCAACGCGCGCTGGCAGAGGTAAAGCCACCCATTTGTCCCACGTCACGATTGCCGAATTGTCGTTTTGAATCATAGCGTTGAGTATTTGAGGTGCCAGGATTGCAACATGTTTGCTGATCAGGTATTCGCGGGAGCGTTACGCCGCCAGAGTCGGCTTCGAACCCTAATTCGTCGGCACCTTGTTAATGGTCAGATAGACCTCCTCGCTGAAAGTCTCCCCCTTCCTGGTCTTAACCCGAATCTTGAGCAGCATTTGATTAACGGGTTGAATGCCCGGAATCACCAGTGCGACGTCGCGTCCGTTGGCGGATGGAATCACTCGCTTCACCCCGACCTTGTCGCGTCCCTGCTCAGCGGGATTTTTCACGGACCACTGGGCCGAACCGTAATTATGCGACCATTTGTAATTCCATTGCTCGATTTCATAGGACGCCGGATCACGAGCTGATTCCTTATCCAACAGAAAATTGAATTCGAGTTGGATTCCATCGGGGCGCACGCGAGCGCCCGTCAGGAGTTTGGCATCACGGCCGGTGTAACGCACCCGCTGAACTCCGCCTTCACCCAGTCCCGGACGTCCGCCACCATTCCACCCGTTCAGACCAACCGCATAAACCTGTCCGTCCCGGGGATTCACTCGTGCGCGATGGATCCCAGTCGAGAAATCCAGTGGCAGCTTTACGATGGCTGCCTGCGCGACATCGCCCAAGTCCTGCACCATCAGGTAAAACATCCAGCCTTTGCCGAAACTCGTGTGTAACAATCGACCGGACAACGGTCCCCATCGCGAGTCATCAACCCAGAGTTGGCCACCGCTTGAATTATCAATATCTTGTGGCATCCAGATAATCGGCTGATCAAACGACTGCGGAGGAACGACTTTCTTCGGATCAATTCGCCCACCGTCCGGAGCCCAATTCTTACCGCTGGCATGCGTCTGCACGTAGCCATAAAAGCCACCCTTGTTGGCCAGGCTGATCTTCGATGCCGGCATCCAATTGCCCTGATTATCGCTCACGGTTGGCCGGCCATCAGGCATCATTCCCAAGCCGTTCGGCGTGCGGAATCCCGTGCAATACACTTCTCGCGATTTCCCATCGGGCGAGACCTTGATGATTGCACCCGGTAGTGCGTGATCGGTGTATTGACCCGCTTTGGCGTAATAGAAATTTCCAGCTTTATCCGTCTGCAAATCGAAATTGAAGGCGTGAAAGAAAAACGAAACATCGGTATCCGCACTGAAGTTCTCATAGAAATCCGCCTCGCCGTCATCGTTGAAATCGTGCAATCGCACCAGCCGATCCTTGCATGTCACATAGATTGTTTCATCAATTACACGTACGCCAAACGGTTCATAAAGGCCGGCGGCAAACCGTTTCCACTGGAGTTTCTCCATGTCCCTATCAATCCCTGACACTATCCAGACATCTCCCCCATGGGTCGTCAGCACCATTCGCCCATCATTGAAAAAGTCCAGTGCCGCCATCCGAAACCAACTGTTCCATGGATTACTCGCCGGCAGATTCAATGTATCGAGAGTGTAGGCCTCCGCTTCGGAGCCCAGTTCGCCACGCGTCTCGAGGATTTCGTTCCAGCGAACCGGGCCTCCCCTCGTCATTCTTCCCAACGACGCGGAGGCGGGCTGGGCCATGCGATGCCGTACCAATCCCGTGAACGATTGGAGCATCGGTTCTCCTCTCCCGGCAACGCGAAAGACACGGACACGCGTCGGTTGTTTACCGGGTGGAATGTTGAGCACCAATCGGTGACGCGCATCTACCGTCCAGGTCATTCCCGTAACATCCCCAATGACCGCAGCCGCAACAAATTCACCCGGCTTTCCGTCAATACTTTCGCCTGCCACAAGGACGTTGTCTGCCACCATTCCAGATTTGCTATTCAACTGATGAACAGCCGCATTCAGCGGACTGATTCCCCCGACGTTATCCTCGTACAATCTGCTTTGACCCAGACACAGCGTAAGCGAATTACTGCCAGGACCGATATCAAGTTGATGCACCACGGCCGAACTGCCATTGACACCGGCTGGGGATTCCAGCACCTCTCGGCCATCAATCGAATAAGACATTACGACTCGATTGCCATGCAGATAATGTCCTCGATAATCCATCCACTTCGACGGAATCGGTCCGCGCGGCAAAAGATTCTCCTTGGGATAGTCCAAGATCCCTTCATGGCCCCAAAACCATTGACTCACTCCAGCAATCACTTTTCCATCAGGTCGGGGCACACCTTCGCCGCGCAACTTCAGGTGATGGGTCTCATCCAGATTGAGGAATCCGCCGTCCCAAACTGCGAGCAGATCCATTGTGTGCAGGTCATAGGCTAGAGTTCGATTTCCACCCAAAGCGATAGTCAACGCGCTTTCGGCCCGGTGTTCAAACTGCGATGCCAGGGCCGGGCCAAAATCTCGAACCATTTTCGAGCGCCCCGCGTTCAGATCCACCGCGATCTTGCGCGGCAGACTGGCGAGATATGCTTTTGTGACGGGCAGATACTTCGGATTCATCGGCTTCATGAACCGTTCACGAATGTAATGAATCACATCGTATCGCTCGGCTTCGGTCATCCACGTCTGCGCCGCCATGTTCCCGTTACCATGTGTCAGCGTCCGATACAGTGAATACGAGTCCGTGCCAAATTTAAGATCTCCTTTACCGAAGGCACGCGAGAGCGCCAGCGAAGGCGTCACACCATCCGCACCGTGGCAGTTGACACAGAGCCCTTCGTAAATTCTCCGGCCGTTCTCGAAATTATTCTTAACCAACCCCGTCAGAACGGCGGAGTGATCAATCGTGTCCAGGGGACGAATCCAGATATTGGCGAAGCGAATACCGCTCCCCGCGCCGCGCAGACGAATCGGCCCATTGACACCCGGTATCGAACCAAATTCCAGTAACGGCCGGGAAACATCTTCCGGAAGATTATCGGCCTTCCATTCAAATGAAGCGGACACGCCGGAGAGTGCATTCCCGCTACTGAGGAGTTCCGCATCCTTTTTCTTGAGACCGCGAGCGAAGTATTTCACCTCTGATATCAATCCGCGAAAATCGAAGGCAAAATTTGCGCTGGCCGCTCCAATCTTGAAGACATGCTCGGCGATGTCACTGGCAGCAAAATCTTTCTTCGCGGCATCCTGTTTGCCATCGACGTAAATCTCGATGCTGTTTTTTCGTTTGGTCAGAACGACATTGTGCCATTTACCGTCATTGACGGGGGTCTTTCCGGACATCACACCGAGCCATCCAATATCATAGTGGACCCGGCCGCCGCGAATGAACAGGGCTTTGGCCTTGGGTGCCCAGTTCCCGGTTTTGGGTGCCCGGGCAGCCAGAGTTCCGGCCAGTGATTCCCTGGTCTTGAATCGTGCATGTATCGAGAAATCGTCATTCCCCATGGCGAGTTTTTCTGCCGCTGGCAACCCGATTTCATGCCGCGCGACGCCCGTTCGATAGCTTTGTTTGTCCTCGCTGCGATTGACCGAGACGACGTCTTCAAATCCACCCTTGGTCGGCATCTTTACGACCGTGTTACTCTGCGCCAATACCCCATCGATCCACACCGAGACAATCGGATCGCCCTTTGCGATATGAGTCAAGGTGAGATCGAGCGAACGCCATACTCCGGTCGTTCGTGGAATGTCGGCCACAGCGACCGCCAATCCGCGTACCGCGCCGATTGATTTTTTTGCCGGCAAACTTGACTGGCAGCCCAGACTGACTTCGTAACGACCGCTCAATAATACACCGGTTTCGGTATCATCGGACGATTTTACGGGCTGAAAAAAATCGAGGTGCAACTCATAGTTTCCGAACTCGTGTCGGGTAATGATATCCGATTTTTCGCGTGCATCCACGGTCCGGGCAGTCACATTCCATTCCGGCTGGACGTATCCCGGGCCTCCAAATATTGAAGTCTCCGCCGAATTCGGAGCAATCAATTTCCACAGGTTCAAATTATCCCCGGAGAACAACCAGGTGGCGTTGGGTGGCAGCTTCCTTGCAGGCGGAGCGGAGGCAATATTCTCGAGAACGCTAAAAAGAAACAACGGGCAAAGGAT
>CALBIE010000368.1 GCA_937893495.1 uncultured Verrucomicrobiales bacterium
CGCCTCGGTCGCTGTTTTCCGCGCCCTCGCGGAAAACTCGGTCGCACTGAAATGTTTCGAGCGTTCGTGTCAGTCATGCGCGCAAAAGGCTGGCCACGAGGCGGGTGTGCTCCCCGAATTTGGGCGTTCGGGGTGGAATCTTTGATTTTATCAGTGGGTCGGCTTTGCCATCCGTGGGCCATTCCTAGTTTTCCACGGCCGGAATGCCGCTGACTACACGCCAAGGATTCCGCACAGTTTCGTCATCGGCAGGACGCGGGTCTTCTGCCCGCTGATCTCATCATCCCGGGAACCGAGGTGTACCTGATAAAAAAGCGGGATGTTTGTGCGTTCCGCGAAACAGGAAATGTTGTGCATAAATTCGAGTCCACTTTAATATTTTCATGTATAAATTCGAGTGGAATCGAATTTACTCCTTCAGATACGAAATCAGATCAGCCATCCCTTGAAGCGACAGGTTTTCTTCAAGTCCTTCCGGCATGAGCGACAGGCCGAGGCTCCGAAGTGACGCGATTCTGGATCGTTCGATTCCGTAGATTACCCCGTCGGCCGCCTGAATCTCGATTCGACCGGTGGACTCCCGGAGAATCATGCCGGTGTAACTCTCATCCGTCTTCGTATCGATCTCATAGGTCCGCTGATTTGGCTCCACCTTGCGGTTGGGATCGAGGATGTGGACGAGAAATTCCTCCGCCGTCCATGCCCGGACCGTCGCCAGATCCGGTCCGACAGATTTGCCGCTTCCATTGAACAGGTGGCAACCACGACAGCGTTCATCAAAAACCTTTAGCCCACGGTTTGCGTCCCCCGTCAGTTTCAGGACCGGCTGGTACTTTTCGACAATCGACGCCCGCGACGCGGTGGAGACTTTTCCGAACACTTTTAGGGCCATCGATTGAATCGACTTGTCGCGATGTCGGCGAAGTTGGTTTCGCCGAGCAATCGGCACATCGTGAACCGGCACGGTGCCGGCCTCGACCGCTTTCAGCAACGCTATGGTGTAGGGTTGCCGTCGAAGCATCAGTGGAAGCGCCGCCTCGCGTAATTTCGGGGTAAAGGCCGACCAACGGTGCAATGTATTTTCACCGATTCGTTCGACAGAAAAGCGACCAAGAGTCTCGATTGCCGCCCGCTGAATGGCCTCGCCCTCTCGCAGGTCGAGCAATGAATAGAGGGCGGCTTCGACATTCTCGAATCGATCAAACGCAAGGCAGGCGACGGCGTTGGTGCGGACTGCCGTGACAGTATGCTTTGCCCCGACCCGGGCGGTTGAATTGGTGGCCATCCTCCGCGCATCAGCCAACAGACGGGCGAACACTGCGCCGGAATCGTGGGAGTCAATCGACAGTTTGGCCGCTTTCATGCCCTCGCCCAGTGCGAACCCGGTGCGAAAATAGTCAAAAATCGATTTCGGATGTCGAATCAACTCCAGCACCTGGACGATTCCCGTTTTGTCCTTTTGCTTCGCTATCAGTTGAATCAGTTCCACACCAAATTCATTCAGCTCGCCCGGGCGTCGCCGGACCATTTCGGCAAACACGTTCCCGGCACCATCGGCCAGCGAACTCAGAATGGCCGCGTTGATCCAGCGGTCGTTTTCCGGATGCGCAGCAAGTGCCGCAAGAATCTTGGTCCGTTCGGTTGCTTTTGCCTCGCCCAGCGTCAACGCCAGTTGAAACCGCACCCGCGCATCCGAATCATCTGCCAGTGAGGTGAGCGTTGCCCACAACGGGCCCGATGGCGATGAGCCTTCCCGCAAAATCGGCTCGCACAGGCGGATGGCCTGCCCGCGAACGGCCGGCGCGTCATCCTCCAGTCCGCGAACCAATCGCGGGCGATTCAAGCGACCGAGCGAGTGTAGCAGGTGCAATGCATGGATTCGTCCGGAAGCCTTTCTCCCTTCGGTCATCAGGGCGTCAAGCGGTTGAAACGAATTGGGATCCGCCCGCTCGAACAGCAGGCGCGATGCCGTGTCGCGATGCCAGGCGTTCGCGTGGTCGAGCATTTGAACGAGTAGTTTGACAGCCAGTTTTCCAAGGTCGGTGGCCGGACGATTGGCGAATCCCTCGGGAACGATTCGATAGATGCGACCGCGATCCGTTCCACTATATACGTCCAGGTGTTCCTTGATGGATTCGGGAATGGCGTGAGCCACCTCAATCGTCTCGCGATACATGTCCGCGACATACAGACAGCCGTCCGGACCATTCGCGAATTGCACCGGCCGAAACCAGTTGTCCGTGGACGCAATAAACTCGCGATGTTGCTCATCCATCGCGCGGCGCGCCACCGGTGCTGCTCCCTCGAATGTGATGACTTTGCGGTGAATCAGGTTGTTGGCCGGCGCCCCGACGAACGCGTTGCCGACATACCCGTGCGGAAACGCGTCTCCCCGATAGACCGTGACGCCCGTCGCCGATGTGAAGTAGCCGAACGCCGTGCCGCCACCCTCCACCGGCCCGCTGATTGCGCCGCCGATCCGCCAACGGGTGCGCAGGACACGCCATGGCTCCGGCGGACTGATGCGGAAGATCTTCGCCGCCGGCCCATCGACGGCAATGCTCTGCCTCCAGTGCGGCATCGCGTAGTGCGGATTGCGGTCGGCGTAACGCCAGTCATAAATCATCGCCTGAAGGTGATCGCTGTTTCGGGAGGCGTAGCGATTACCGCGCAGGTCGAAGGTCGAGCCGTGCTGCGCCGTGCCGGATTCCTTGCGGAGGTCAAACGTCTTTGGGTCGAAGGAAAAATCATGTCGCCGCAGATCCACGGCCGCGGATTCCGGCTGACTCGGTCGACGCACGATGCCGCCGTTCATCGACGACGCGGCGTAAATGCGGTTGTCGTATCCCCACCGAAAACTGTTGAACAAGCGCGGTGCAATCTCGCGCGGACTCCCAGCGCTGAACCCCGTGAAGATGGTCTTCTTTTCATCCGCCACTCCGTCGCCATCCGTGTCGCGCATGAAGTATATGTCCGGCGTGCAACCGACAAAAACGCCGCCATCGTAACAAATGACGGCGGACGGCCATCCGAGGTCTTCCGCAAACACGGTGCTGGCATCAAACGTCCCGTCGCCATCGGTGTCCGTCAGGAGCCGCACCTTGCCCAACCGCTCACGGCGTTTCTCCGGATAACCGTGGAGTTCCACCACGTAAAGCCTCCCGCGGGCATCGAAGGCCATCGCCATCGGGTCGGCGACAAGCGGCTCAGCCGCCACCTGCTCGATTCGGAATCCGTCGCGCACGCGAAATGAAGCCAGCGCCTCCTTCGGTCTCAACGGGTTGATTCGGGGGAGTTCCTTTGCTGACGGTTTCGGTTCAGCGGCAAAAGTTGCGCCTGGTACCGCCAAGACAAGCATGACCAGGAGAGCGCATCGTTGGAATCCCAACTGCGCCGCCGGAACCCATGAATCATCATGCCTTTTTGGAGTCCGCAGCGCCCCCTCACCCCGGCCCTTTCCATGAATCCCCCTCACTCGCCCTTCCGCCTCCGCGCTGCTTCGGCGCGACAAGTCGGGCACCCTCTCCCCCA
>CALBIE010000369.1 GCA_937893495.1 uncultured Verrucomicrobiales bacterium
CTCAAGGGGTCATCATTTACCGATGACCAGTCCAAGATACAAGCGCGGCTGTGTGCGACAGAACCAGCCGCAGCAACTCCGTATTGCAACGGCAATTTGGAATGGTTTCACGGCAGTTTCATTGCGTGACTGCTGCGGCTGGTCGCTGACACAGCCGCGCTCTCGGGGCCTTGCTCAGATGCGCCAAACTCGAACTTAACCACCCGTTTGGCCTCGACAAGAATGTTCCCGAAGCGGGATCATCATGAAACTCACTAATAACTTTTTCATTTTGAGAAGGAAATGGGATACCAGTCCACACAATCCGACAACTTCCGTTCGACCGTCCAGCGGTGGCTTGACGAGCATGGTGAAGTCCTCGTTCTTATTCGTTTTCATGCGTCTGCGGGAGGCAAGTCGTGGGAGTTGTTCAGCACCTTCCCGGCTCTTCAGAAGCGAATTGACGGACTGCCCGCACGAACTTGCCTCATCGTCCTGCGTGAACATGAACTCCACTTGAGAGGCATCGTGGACGATGCTTTTGTTTTGAAAGCGGTGAGCCAACACCCCAGAGGGAAGTGGTGGCTCGTCGCATGTTTGGAACTTAAAATCATCGGCCGTGGGTCTTGGTATCATTCGAGCGAATGTGACACTCCCGAGGAGTTGGAAGAAGAACTACGAGATGAGTTTTGCTATGGCAAACCTGTCGCAGTAGGAAAAGAACCTGATTGGCTTGAGGAACGAGATGGCCTCGTTTCAGCCGTCGTGCCCTTCGATGATGGTGCAGTCGAGACGGGTATATATTGAGATATCGAACAAGACCATGAACACATAAAACTGAATTCGCGCGCAGTGGTTCCAGTTGATGGTCTTGGCTGGTTGTTCAAGCCGTCGGCAACTTCAGCAATTCCCTAGCTTCGGCAACGCCGGCCGCTGGCCGCCCATATTCACTGGCGGTGACGCGCGCGAGCGCGACGAGCTGACGCCAACGGTAGGCGGGACGGGTCGTCTCAAGTTCTCCAGAGGATAAACGCGGCGGCAGACCAGTAAAAGACGCTGAAGGAAATAGTCCATAAGGCAAACATCAGTAATGTTGAGTCAGACTCTCTTCGCTTCTTCAAGGCTGTCAGGCTAATTACTGCAAAGGGCAGGGTTGGGAGAATGCCGACCAGAAATCCCCAACCCATTACCATGAAGTTTCTCTGACAAAGATCATGGTAAGCCAGACTCCCGGCAATCATTCCGAGCAAGGCGCTCCGGGCAATCCAGTCAGCCTTCTTTGAGTTGCTCGTGCTCGCCTTGAGGCAGGCTTGCACCACACCGAAAAAAATTGCGTGAACGGTCACTGGCCACGTGAACATGAGGCGTCCGAAGTAATCCGTGAAAATCGGGCATGCCGCCAGAGCGATGACGGCGGTACCGCCACCAAGAATCCAATCCGGCGAGATCGATTTTCGAGCGATAAATCCCAGGGCGATGACGGGCAGAATCACGCCGACAATGGAGATTCCAAACCACTCAGTCAGCTCACCCGGAGTAGGCGCAAAATAGGCATCGCTACGATTCCGATCAAAAACACCGGGTTTGGAGATAACCGTATCGGTGTTGGCACCATCCGATTTCAGGCGGGCGAACCCGGGCGAATTGGTGTTACCGAGGTAGAGACAGATGAGGTTGGTTTTTGCCCGAATCAGGAGCCGTCCGTCGTGCCACGCTGGACTTACCCAACACTGAATGTTGTCGAAAACACGAGTGCGCGCGCGTTCCCGATATTCATCGGGAGTCGCGTCCGCAAGAATGAGATCACCTGATTCGTTGAAAATAATCAGGTTGGTCCGGTCTGTCATCACCATGGCGTGCCCCGTGTTGCTGACGGACCACATTTCCTTGCCGGTGGTCAGCTCAATGCATTTGAATTGTCCGTCGGATTTGCCTTCGGGGATGGCCTGGTAATTGACGATGTCGAATCCAAAAATGTAGCCATTCGCGATCACGCTCGAGAAGATGTCGTTGCAGAGAATATCGCTGTGCCAGACTTCGACCATTCGCGGCGCACCAGCGAGATAATCCAGTTTCAGCACGTAAGTTCCCTCGCGAAACGGTTCCGAGTAGAACAGGTAGGGCGGCGTCCAGATTGGCCAGGCAGCGTGTTCCGCGTAGCCGTGACCCCGGGTGTGTCGCCACAATTCCCGGCCTGATTCGGCATCGTGTGCGACGGTGATGTTCTGCAGATAGGAGACGATTTGCCGATGCCCATCGACTGTAATCGCGAGGGACCCGCAGTAGCTGGCGGGATCGGAACCGGTCTTCCAGATTAAGTTTCCCGTCGAGGCGTTGAGTGCGATGACCGACGCGCCTTCGCCGCCGACGGGCAGGTAGAGTTTTCCGTTATCGACGAGCGGCGTGCAGCCATACCCAAATTCCGTGCCTTTCCCTTTGAAGGTCTTTTGCACATTGAGGGACCAAAGCGGTTTGCCATCGCGTGCCCGGACGCAGCCGACCTCCCCAAAGCATCCAGCAAAATAGATTTTTTCTTGGGCGAGTACGGGCGACGCGTAGGGCCCCGGCCATTCGCCGTCGAGTTGCCATGGTAAGCCGTAACGGGTTCGCCAAACCTCACGGCCGGAACTCAATTCGAAACAGGCGACAAATTGGCCGGCGGGCGTTTGAAATTGAGTGTAAAACCGGTCGGAATCGATGACGAAACCGGAATACCCCTGGCCCGTGGTTCTGCGCCAGAGAACGGGAGGTCCATGCTCAGGCCATTCCCGGACGAGATTCGATCCGGCGACGACTCCAGTATGGTGTGGTCCGCGTGGATGGGGCCAATTGGTTGGTTCCACAGCCCCTGTCGCCTTTGCGACAACAAGACCGAGAAATAACGCCGGCGCGAGTCGGTGTGCCCCGCGAAAAGTGGTCATCAATTGTTCCTATGGACAAACGAGAATCTATCAGCAGATTTCCGACGCTATTCAAAAAGTAGATTGAAAAATAATTATCAAGCCGTCGGTAACTTCAGCAACTCCCTGGCTTCGGCAACGCCGGCCGCTGGCCGCCCATATTCACTGGCCGTGACGCGCGCGAGGGCGATGAGTTGACGCCAGCGGTAGGCGGGGCGCGTGGTGGCGAATTCGTCGCTGGTGGTGCGGTAGTATTTCTCCGCGTGCAACGCGCCGTCCTCGCTGATGGCGTAGCGCAGCATCAGGTCGAACATCGGGCGCGCGGAATGGCCCAGTTCGCCGTATTGATGCACGATGGCGGCGGCATGGGCCTGGAGGTTGCCGCGAATCGCCTCTTCCGCCTCGCGCAACAGCACTTTCGCGTCCTTTGAGTTCACCTTGTTCGAATGCCACTTCACCGGCAGGGCTTCCCAATTGAGGAAATCGCCGCCGCGATCCACCCGGTCATGCGCGACCTGGTGCGCGCCGAGAATCAGGCAGGCAACCCGGTTCCGGGCATTGGTGACGCGCGACATGTTGCGCCAGGCGTTCGCGCTGTCGCAGGCATGCACGCCGATGCTATCGCCATGCACACTGCCAATGGGTTTGCCGGTCACCTCTTCGCGCGGTCGCCGGCCATGATCGCGCAGGACCAGTTGGTTGGCCGCCAGTGAGATCGCCTCGCCGATGGCTTCCGGGGCAAAGCCGTCGGCCAACGCTGCCGCGACGGATTCGGCTGCCTGCGCCGCACTGGATTTGAAAATCGTCTGGCTGAGTTGATCCACCCATTTGTCATCGGCCTCACGTTTTCCGATCGGCCGGCTGAGCAGCTTGTATTCGTCGAGCAACTTGACGAGCAGGTTCTGGGGTTCATCCCACGCGGGTTTGCGCCATGATTCCGCCCGCACGCAGTAGCGCACGGATTGTCGCAACATCGTGTGCGCGTGTTCGGTGCCGACAAGGTCCAGCAGATCCCACGCGCGATAGGGCATGACGACCCGATGAACCTCGCTCTTGTCCTGCACGGTGTGGAGCAGACTGTTGAACGCCTCATCGGGCGATCGCTGAACCAGCGTTGCCAAGGCGCCTTCCGCGTACGCCGTGTTCTTCTTGTGAACGGCATTGCGAATGGCATCGGCGCCGGATAGTCCTTTTTTGAGCGCGACCGGTTCGACTGGATGCAACACCTCTTTCGCGCGTCCTCCGAATTCCTGAATCCGATTGGTGTTGCGATACAACACCTTGAAGACCGGCAACGCCTGTTGTTCCGACGGCAATTCACCCGACATGTGCCAGGCGGGTGAAAGCGCCATCATGGTGTGAAAGCCGATGTAGTCTTCGCCGCCAAACGTTCGGGCATTGGCGAGCGCGGCGGCGGCCGTGAGTTGGCGCAGGTCCGTGCCGGAGCTGAGTTTCGCGGCCAGTTTCGGAAGCAGCTTGTCCGCAGGCGTGTCCTGCATGAGACGGACGAGCGGTTCAAGTGACCCGAATTCGAGCGTGTTCGAGGCTTCGCTGGCGATTGCAGGTGCAATACCGAGTTCGGTTACAAGCCCGGTGCCGACGGTAGCCAAGACCGTGGCACGACTGACATTGGCGAGAAATTCACGACGAGAGGAGGATGGATTCATGGTTTTATGGAAGAGTGAACTTTGAGGAGCGTTGTCTGCTGATACGCCTGTTTGCAGGATGCGTCAAGCAGTCGATTGGCAGCGTTCCAGTTTGGGGGTGTTAATCAGTGGTTTTGAAGAATTATCTGGCTCGCAGGTAACAACCGATGCTCCAATCACGGCATGGCGACACCGAAAATTGGAATCATAGGGGGCAGTGGACTCTACGGAATTGAAGGTTTTACGGACCAGAAGTGGGTCAGGGTGAAGACTCCTTTTGGAAAACCTTCGGACGATTATCTGACCGGGAAGCTGGCGGGCCGCGAAGTGGTGTTTCTTCCTCGGCATGCGCGAGGGCATCGCGTCATGCCCAGCGAGTTGAATCATCGCGCAAATATCTGGGGCATGAAGAAGCTCGGGGTGGAATGGATTATCAGCGTAAGCGCGGTGGGTTCGTTGCAGAAAAAGTACCAACCGATGGATATCGTGTTGCCCGACCAGTTTCTTGACCGGACCAAGCGTTCGTTCGAACATACTTTCTTTGGCCGGGGAATTGTTGCCCATGTCGCCTTTGCCGATCCGATCTGTGAAGAGTTGCGGGCTCTCGTGCTCAAGGCGGCTCGCAAGTGCAAGGCAAAGACGCATAACGGCGGCACCTATGTGAACATGGAAGGCCCGGCCTTCAGCACCCGGGCGGAATCGCTCACCAATCACAAGGCCGGCTATGATGTCATCGGCATGACGAATCTCGGGGAGGCCAAGTGCGCGCGCGAAGCGGAGATCGCCTATGCGACGATGGCGATGGTGACCGATTACGATTGCTGGAAGACGGATGAGGCGCATGTGACGGTCGAAATGGTGATCGGTTGGCTGACGAAGAATGCCGAGATGGCCAAGCGCATCGTCAAAGAAATCATCCCGGCGATTCCCAAGGTGGCGAATTGGAAATGCCACCGAGCGTTGAAGAGCGCCATCATGACGGATCGAAAAGTGTGGCCGAAGAAGACAATCAAGGAGTTGAAGCCGATTCTCAAAAAGTATTTGTGATTGAAACTGCCGGCACGCCTTCAAAACCTCCCCAAAGACAGCCCTTGTATCAATAGGCAAGAACCCGTTTACGCCTCACTTTAATGGG
>CALBIE010000370.1 GCA_937893495.1 uncultured Verrucomicrobiales bacterium
GATTCTAAAAGGTGGTGATTCCGGACCTTCCATCGTATCCGGCAAACCGGATGAGAGTCTGCTGCTGAAGTCGTTGCTCTCGGATGATAAGGACGAACTGATGCCACCGGATGGACGGCTCTCGGACACAGATATCAATTACGTCCGCGAATGGATTGCCCTGGGAGGACCGCATGAAACCGAGGGCACTGAAGTGGCCGGGGCCAACGCCAAGAAGCTTCGGGCCGCTGATCTCTGGTCAGTGCAGCCAATTGCCGATATCAGGGTACCAAAGGTCAAGGATTCAAACTGGTGCAGCGGCGAGTTGGATCGATTCATCCTGGCAAAACTGGAGCGGGAGAAAATTTCTCCGTCTCCGGCAGCGCCTTCTCATCACCTCTTGCGGCGCCTGCATTATGTCCTTACTGGATTGCCGCCCACAATGGAGGAGACTGTTCGTTGGGATTCACGCGTCGGCAAGCCGGACACCTCGAGGCGTAAACCTCAAGAGGCAGCGATTGCCGAATACATCGATGAGTTGATGTCGCGTCGGCAATTTGGCGAACGTTGGGCGCGGCATTGGCTGGACATCGCCCGCTACGCGGATGCCACCGGTGCGACGGCTCCGCAGTCGTATCCGGAAAGCTGGCGTTTTCGGGAATACGTGATTGATGCCTTCCACCGGGACAAACCGTTCGATCAGTTCGTGCGCGAGCAGTTGGCCGGCGACTTGCTGCCTTCGTCTTCCCCTGAGCAACGGGTGGAACAGGTCATTGCGACGGGCTTTATTTCCCTTGGACATGTGCCGGGCGAGGACCGCGATCTGGAGAAACTGAAGCTGGATGCCATTGATGAGCAGCTCGAAGTCATTGGCCGGGTGTTCATGGGAATTCAGATTGGGTGCGCTCGTTGTCATGATCACAAACTGGATCCATTTCCCACCCGCGATTACTACGCCATGGCCGGGATCTTTCGAAGCACGCAGGCCGGACCCGAGCGCCGAATGGGGTTGGGGCAACTGCCCGACGGGCGGCTTCCAATCCTCACGGACACGGAGCGCACTTGGTTGGATCTGAACGATAACATCCGGGTTCACGGTGCCGCCGAGGCGAGCGCGATTCGCGACGAACCCATCCACCTGCGGGGTGAAACGGGGATCATTGGTGATGTGGTCCCGCGCGGATTGCCCACGCTCATCGCAAAATTGGGAACAACGATCCTTCCGCGGAGCGAAAGCGGCCGGCGCCAACTCGCCGAGTGGATCGTGAACCCGGAGAATCCGCTGGCTGCCCGGGTCATCGCGAACCGGGTCTGGCATCATGTCTTCGGCCAGGGATTGGTACAGAGCACGGACAACTTCGGCTTCACCGGGGATCGGCCGAGTCATCCTGAGCTGCTGGACTATCTGGCCCGGCGTTTTCGCGATCATCACCGATGGTCGTTCAAATCCCTGATCCGGGAGTTGCTCCTGTCGAGCACGTGGCGGCAAAGCGGTGTGGTGCGAAAAGAGGCGATGGGAACTGATCCCGGGAACCGATTGTTGTGGCGAGCCAACACACGCCGGGCGGACGCGGAGGCGATTGTCGATGGCATCCGGTTCGTCGGCGGAACGCTGGACTTGAGGCCGGCGGAGACGAGTGTTCCCGGCTTCCGCCTCGGCAATCAGGATTCCTCGCGCTACATGGTGATTCCGCAGGAGGTGCTGGACAAGCGGGCCGTCTATTGGCCGGTGTTTCGTAAAGACGTGCCGATCATGATCGATTTGCTCAACCTCTTCCACTTTCCCGCCGCGACCGGTCCGCGCGGTGTCCGTGATACCGCCGCCGTTCCCAACCAGTCACTGGCACTCATGAATAACCAGGTAATCATCGATGCCGCCCGTCATCTGGCTGAACAACTACCGGACCAGGATGACGAGCGCAGAATCACTGCGCTTTATCTGAAAACTTATGCGCGAATGCCTTCGACCATTGAAGTTGACCGGGCAATCGGATTCCTAAACCTCTTTGAACGCGAATTGGGGCAAAGGAATTCGGGCGAACCGGTGCCCTCCAGAAGGGTCGCGTGGAATCGCCTTTGCCACGCGTTGTTGGTCAGTAATGAGTTCCTTGTCGTGCCGTGAATAGACTGTCATCAAATCGTCGCCAATTTCTACAGGCAACCGCTTTCGGCCTTGGCGCAATCGCAGGCCTCGATTCGGCTGCCGGCCCGTTGTCGCCGAAGCCTTCGCACTACGCGCCTCGCGCCAAACGGGTGATCCTGCTTTTCATGGAAGGAGGCCCATCGCAGGTGGATTTGATCGACTATAAACCCGAGTTGATCCGTCGGCATGGCGAGTCGATT
>CALBIE010000371.1 GCA_937893495.1 uncultured Verrucomicrobiales bacterium
CACCCCTCCCTCTCCCTGAGGGAGAGGGCCGGGGTGAGGGGGACCGCCGCTCAATTCTTCATTGGCAATTTTCGATCCGTTCGCCGTAGCAGCCGATGTGAGGAGGCTCTGACCTCCTTCGCCAATAAAGGATTGAGCCTCCTCGCATCGGCTGTTACGGGACGGGACTTGGCCGCGTCCTTCCGCCAGCGCGTTGATGGAGAGCGTGGTCACCCAGGTTGCGAGGTTGGTGTCGATCGGCCAACTGCCGTCCGCGCGAATCGAGGCGAGCAGGAATTCAACGGCTTTCAAAGTTACGGGGCGGTGGGCGTTGCCCGCGCCGGCAAGACTCATGGTCACGAAACTGGTCAGCGGTGTGGCTTCGAGGAAACCACCGCTTTCGGGTTGAATTTTTCCGAGGACATCGAGTGTTCGGGCGCGAGTCAGGTGCCGAATCGTTCTCGTTAACGGATTACGCGTCGGTCGCTTCGCATGGCGCACTTGTCCAATGGCGATGAGCGCGGGCAGGGCGTAGCTCACGACGGGCAATCGCAGCGCGGCGAACAATTCCTGCGGAAATGCCGCGAGCTCAAATGGCAGTTGCTGCACATGCAACCATGCCTCGTCATCAGGACCGAGGCGGCCGGCGAGCGCGCACATCGTCAGGATGGGAACGGAAAATGTTTTATCTTTGCCATAGCGAGCGGTGATGGCGGCTGAAAGTTTATGAGGACTTGTACCACCGGCTTTTCGGCGGAGCCACTCACGAGCGTTGGCTACGGTATCGGGGAAATCTTCGTCCGCCCCAGGCACTGCTCCAAACGCGGCCCAACCGAGGGCGGTCGTACTGATGTTACTGAAACTCTTCGTCGTGTCGCCCCATCCGCCATCGTTGTTCTGGTGTGATACCAGCCAGCGAAGGCCATTCGAGATGGAGTGCCGGCGGTTTTCGATGGCGACTTTACCGAAAAGTTTTTCGCGGCTGTCAATATCGATTTGTTCGGCAACGATTTCGCGATTCCAAATTGCCAACGCAGTCACGGCAGTCGCGGTGGAAAGTGCGCTGGCGGAAAGTTCGCCTTCCCAGTGACCTCGTTGACTGCGTTCGGCGAGTAGCGTTTCCACCGCTTTTGTTAGTGCGCGATGAAGGTCGAGTGTTGACGCAGAATGTTCGACTGATTTTTGTTGAGAGTTGGTATGCGCCATGCTTGTTACGTCGCGAGATTAGCTGCTCTTTCAACTTGAAGAAAGTGCGACGATGTGATTTAGTTCCACCCGAGCGACGGACCCGAAAAAGGCCCGTCACGAAACCGAAAGAGTCCGAACCATGCCTATTGCAAAAGTTCCCTCTCCGAGTGCGCTCAATCGTTACTCGGCAAAGCAGTTCCACCAGCCTGTCAACTTCTCCTGTGACGCCCCTGACGCCCACGCTGTATATCTCTGCGGAGATTTCAATGACTGGGATACAGAAGCTCACCCGATGAAACGGCAAACGGACGGCACCTGGCAGTCCGAAGTGCACCTGAATACGGGAGAACATCATTACTGGTTTCAGGTCGATGGGAAACCAGTCTTGGATCCGCGTGCGGATCGGCGCGATCACGACTTGCAGGACCACAAAGTGTCACTGTTGATGGTCGCCTGAAAAGGCGGGCCGTAATGGCTCAGTTGTTTTGAGAGTTGAGCGGATTCGGATCCGCATACGGGTCGGCGTCTCTGCGTGCCGCGCGTTGTTCGGCGAAAAACGTTTTCAGCAAGAGGCGGCATTCTTCTTCGCGAACCCCGGCACTGATCTCGCATTGATGATTCAGTGAGGGGAATTGCAAAAGATTGAGCGCGCCGCCAGCCGCGCCGGCTTTCGGATCTCCGATCCCGAATACAACCCGCGTGAAGCGAACATGGACAGCGGCTCCGGCGCACATCGGGCACGGCTCCTTGGTCACGTAGAGCGTACAATCATTCAATCGCCAGTCACCGACGGCTTCTTCGGCCTGGGTAATGGCCAGCATTTCAGCGTGCGCGGTGGCGTCCTTGAGCAGTTCCACCTGGTTGAACGCGCGGGCAATAATGCGGCCATTGCGTTCGATGACCGCGCCAACGGGAACCTCCTGGGCCTCGTAGGCTTTGGTGGCCTGCCGCAGGGCTTCACCCATGAAATAGTGATCACTTTTCAGGTCGATAATTGGTGCGTCGTAGTCCATCAGGTTGTTGCTGGAATTTTTTAGCCACAAAAAGCGCAGAAGGACACAAAAAGGATTTCTTCATCTGTTTTTTTTGGACCGTGGTTGTTCCCGGGAAAATTCCAAAACTCAAGCTTCAGATTCCAGTCAAGCAGCCGTCGGAATCGAACTGCGGCATTCGGGATAGCCCAAGTGGATTCGGAAACATGGAAATCCCCTGGAGTTTGAATTTTGAGATTTGGAGTTTCCGGTCGTACTCCAATGGCTGATGCCCGCGAGTCACAGCCAATGCGATCCTCAATCCTCTATCGGTGGACACGATTCTTCGAGCGTCCAATCCAGCCGACCGTCCGGATGCGTGTGGCAATGCGCGGCGAAATATCCGCCGCGATGCCGCCAGAACCAGGGCCAGATGCTTTCCCGATCGGTCTCCGGAACGGGCAACGAACCCGGTACATCCGATTGATCGAAAAACTGGAAGTAACCTTCGCGGTGAGGTGCCGGCAGGTCGTTGATTATCTTTTTTGATTCGAAAAGAAACATCAGCCAGTGCGCCTGACCGAGATAGCCGAACTCGCTGGTGATGCCGGTCAAACGCAGATCGGTGATTTCGAGTGACGCGTTCATTTCTTCGAAAGCCTCACGGCAGGCACAGGTGTAGGGTGATTCGCCAATCTCGGTTTTCAGTTTTCCGCCGGGCGGACTCCATAAACCGCGATTTGGCTCTTGTGCGCGGTTGAGTAGCAGGATCTGCCCGGCGTCGTTGAAACAATAGAGCAGGGTCGAGATTTTGTAGGGCAGAGGCATGTCGTTTGATTTGAGCGGACTTCACGGCAATTGGCAACCGTCGCCGGAGATTGCGCAAGGGGAAGCGGGTTTGAAAAATCCAAGCCCCAAACTCCAAGCCTCAAAAAAGCTTCAGATTCCTAGTTTCAGTGAATGGTTCTCAGCAAAACCGATGGGCTTTCGATTGGAAATTGGGACTTGGAGTTTATTTGAAGCTTGAGGCTTGGAATTTGGAGTTTTTTCGAGGGCACTTTGTGCCGCCGCTCTCGCCGCGCCCACCGTCCGTCATTTCCCGATGCAGAACAGTTTCCAGTTTGTGCGGATGAAGAGTTGTCCGTGCGCGACCACGATGGACGAGCGCGTGTAATCGTCGCCGTCCTGGCCCATCGCGATCTGCTTGAGGATTTTTCCGGACCTGGCATCGACAATGACGACGTTGGCTGCGTGATCCATAAAGTAGATTTTGCCATCGGCACCGGTCGGTGAGGAACGCCACTTCTTGCGCTTTTCCGGAACGGGCGTGGACCACTTGGCTTTACCGGTCTTGGGATCAATGCGAGTCAGCATGTTGTCTCTGCGAGTATCTGAAAGGACAAAGAAGTCACCGTCGTAAAACAATGGAGTGGGAACGTCGCTGGTGACATTGTCGGCGCGGGGATCGCTGGTCCAGGCGACCGCAGACATGGAAAGAGTGCCAGATTGACCACTCTTGACCGCGTAAATGGGTGCGTTCTTCGGGGCGCACGCCAGTACGACTCCGCCGCCGGCTACCGCCGAAGGCACGAGACGCCAATGTCCAATGCGCGTTGGATTCCAGGTTCCCCAACGCCACAACTCCTTGCCGGTTTTCAGGTCATGTCCGGTGAGGCAATCACCGCCGACGATGATGAGTTCCTCTCGGCCGTTCTCCACGTGGGGAATGGGCGTGCTGAAAGCCTCCAGCGATTCGCCGACGGCATCACTGGGTCGTAACTGTTTCCATCTGGTCTTTCCCGTGGCCGGGTCCATGGCCAGTAAAAAGGATTCCGCGTTGTCCTTGCCGCGACCTCGTGCCGGGGCATTTCGTTGCAGGACTTGTAGATAAAGCGTTCCCTTGTGCAACAGTGGGCTGCTGGAAAACGTCCATTGAAATGCAAATTCTCCGTAATCTTTCTGGATGTTTCGTTGCCAGATCTTCTTGCCGTGGAAATCAAAAGCGATCAGGTCTCCATTCCCGTAAAAATAAACGACGCGTTCGCCATCAGTCGTGGGGGAGGGCGAAGCGAAGTTGCTTCGGCTGTCCTGCGACAGCGCGCCGTCGTTAACGACTTTGTTCCAGATTACCTTTCCGCTGCGCCGGTCGATCGCCATGGCGTTGAGCGTCTTTTTATCCTCGTCGGCCGTGGAAATAAAAATGTGGTTGTCCCAGATGATTGGCGTGGCGGCGGCTACACCAGGCACTTTCGTGCTCCATTTAACGTTTTTCTTCTGGTCGAAATCAATCGGCAGTTTCTTGCCGTCAGCGGAACCATTAAAGTAGGGTCCTCGCCAATTGGCCCAGTTCGAGGCCGATGTGCAGACGGGGAACAACAAGCCGGCGCACGCGGCCAGAGGCAGAAGTGTACGGCGGTAGTTCATATTGATTAATACTTTTCCAGTCGGGTGTTTCGCGTTGGTTATAGCGCCGGTTTGACGCCTGACAAGACGGATCGATTGAAAAACTTTGGCGGGTTATCTTGCCGGAGAAAACTCGGGAGGAACCATGCAGCAGTCGAGGCTGTGCCAGACGACCCGGGGCGCATCTCGCACTGCCCCCGACTGCAAATGGGCCGGAGCACGGCTGTGTGCGAAGCACCAGCCGCAGCACGTTGGAAAGCGCGGTGGCATGAGGTGAATTCCAGCCGTCCAGTCTCGCGAAGCTGCTGCGGCTGGTCTGCGACACAGCCGCGCTCCGGGGGCAGTGCCAAGATGCGCCCGACGACCCGCCACGGGTGGCAATCGGCTGGACATGCCGACGCGCGGGCCTACACTCGGGGCTTCCTTTATGAATACTTCCAAAATTCTTTTTCGATTTGTCATGGTTGCCGTGATCAGTTTTGCCGCGCTGACGGGGCAGGCGGCTGATTCGAAGGACGGACACAAACGTGTCGGTGTCGATGAGTTCTTTGAACTGTGGACGAAGGAGAAGCACACCGTGCTGGATGTGCGGACGCCAGCCGAGTTTGCTGAAGGCCATATTCCCGGAGCGAAGAACATCGATTTCTACGCGAAGGATTTTGCCGAGCGGCTCGGTAAACTCGACAAGAGCAAGCCGTATCTGATGCATTGCCGTTCCGGCGGTCGCAGCGGCAAGGCGGGTGCGATGATGAGCAAGATGGGGTTCAAACTCGTTTACGATCTTGCGCCGGGAATGAACGGCTGGCGGAAGGCGAAGAAGCCCATCGAAAAATGACCGACCTGCAATGTTCAGATCCCAATGACCAGTGACCAATTGCTTCCGTGAATCTTTTTGATTTTTTGGAATTGGTCATCGGAAATTTGCAATGAAGTTACGTTATGCCCTGGTATAAAAAGTTACACTGGCAGATCATCGCGGGTCTCATTCTGGGGCTGATTTATGGCGTCGTGGCGGCCTGCGCCGGTTGGGGAGGATTTACCGCGGCATGGATTTCTCCCTTCGGCAAGATCTTCATGAACCTGCTGAAGTTGATCGCCGTGCCGTTGGTGCTTACTTCGCTGGTCACCGGTGTGGCGTCTTTATCGGACCTGAAAAAACTTTCGCGCATGGGTGGGAAAACCATCGCGCTTTATCTCAGCACAACCGTGGTCGCGGTGATAATCGGGCTGGTGGTCGTCAATGTTTTGCAGCCCGGTAAGCGGCTGCCGGCCGAGTTGCGCACCAGGTTGGAGCAAAGCTACCAGGCGGATGTCGAAAGCCGGACCGCCGCCGCCAAGGAAGTCAAGAAGCGCGGGCCATTGGATCCGCTGGTGGACATGGTGCCGGGCAATTTTTTCAACTCGGCTGCCAGCAATCAGAACATGCTGCAGATGGTTTTTATCTCGCTGTTGATTGGTATCGCATTGATTCGCGTGAACCCGGAAAGAGCGAAACCCGTGCTGGATGTCTTTAACGGATTGATGGATACCGTTATCCAACTGGTCAACCTGATCATGCTCATGGCGCCAGTCGGAGTATTCGCCTTGCTGGCGGGAACGATCACCGATCTGGCCAAGGATGATCCCTCGCAAATTGTTGAACTGTTGCGTGGCCTCGGGATGTATTGTTTCGCCGTGGTGCTGGGACTTGGCATTCATGCGTTAGGGATTTACCCGGCCCTGTTGCAGTTATTTACAAAAATGAAGTTCAAACGCTTCATTCAGGGAATCTGGCCGGCGCAACTGATGGCGTTTTCGACCAGCTCCAGTGGCGCGACACTGCCTGTCACGATGCATCAGTGTGAGAAGGAATTGGGCGTTTCGGAAGAGGTGTCGTCGTTCGTGTTGCCTCTGGGCGCGACGATCAACATGGATGGCACCGCGCTTTATCAGGCCGTCGCCGCGGTGTTTATCGCGCAGGTGGTGAACATCGATCTGACCCTCGGTGCGCAGGTGACCATCGTGCTGACCGCCGTGCTCGCGTCGATCGGGACGGCCGCCGTTCCGGGTGCGGGCATTATCATGCTGGTGATTATACTTGAAGCAGTGAATGTGCCGAGCGCCGGCATTGCGCTGATCCTCGGCGTGGACCGGATACTCGACATGTTGCGAACCGTCTGCAACATCACCGGTGATTCCACCGTCGCAACCATTATCGCGTCATCTGAAGGCCAGTTGAAAATGCCCAAGGACCATTGACGCGAGGGGCGCTGAGCGCCGTGCCTGGCGCGTGGACGACTTCGAGAACTACCTGTTCCTATCGTGCCACCAAGGAAAGCCTGGAAGTGCGCCGCATCAAGGATGGCCCAATTAACTTCCCAACAAGTGCAACACCGCAAGGAATCAGCAATTCTCAATTTGGCGTGGAGGGAGGGCGTTGGTTGGCGGATGGAAGGGAAAAATCGCTGGCGTCAGTGCCTGTCACCAAAACGTCACCTTTGTCACACGATTGTAACTTGTACTTCGTACCGCTTTCCGGCATTGCTTAGGGCCATGAAATTGCGCACCTTCGATCAGCTCATCGAACGGCTGCGCGCCTGCGCCCACGACCTCCCCGACCCGCGCTCGGGTGCCAACACCCGCTACGAAATGGCCGACTTCGCTCTGGCCGCCTTCGCCGTCTTCTTCGCCCAGAGCCCCTCCTTCCTGGCCCACCAACGCACCTTGCGCCAGGTTCGCGGCACCGACCACGCCGCCACCCTCTTCCAGATCCAACGCATCCCCTCGGACAATCACATCCGCAACCTTCTGGACACCGTCGCGCCCGAGCGCTTCTTCGCGGTCTTTGACGACCTGCACCGCGCCTTCGGCGAACACGGCCTGCTCCGCCAGATGCGCGCGGTCCAGGACACCCGGCTCATCGCCCTGGATGCTACCCGGTATTACTCCAGCCAGTCCGAGAATATCCGTTGTCAGAACTGTTCGCACAGCGAACATGCCAACGGCAGCTGCACCCATTTCCACAGTGCCATCACGCCGGTCATTGTCAGTCCCGGCCACGCGCAGGTCGTCAACTTGCGCCCCGAATTCATCACCCCACAGGACGGCCACGCGAAACAGGACTGCGAGATCGCCGCGGCCAAACGCTGGCTGGCCGCCAACGCCGAGCGCTACCGCACCGGCAACGACACCCTGCTGGGCGACGACCTCTACGCCCACCAGCCCTTCTGTCGGCAGGTGCTGCTCCACGGCTTTCACTTCCTGTTCACCTGCAAGCCCCAGTCCCACGCCCATCTGGCCGCCTGGGTGGCGGACCTGGAACCCGCCAGCGGCCTGCGCGTGCTCAAACAACGCGTCAAAGGCAAGGGCAACCAGTGGGAACAGCACGAATATCGCTGGGCCAACGACGTGCCCTTGACCGCCGAGGAGGGCCCGCTGCGGGTCAACTGGTGCGCGGTGACCGTCACCGACGCCGCCGGCCGGACCCGCTTCCAGAACGCCTACATCACCGACCACGCGATCACCGCCGACAACGTCGCCGGGCTGGTGGCCGCCGGACGCGCGCGCTGGAAGATTGAGAACGAGAACAACAACGTGCTCAAGAACCAGGGTTACCATCTGGAACACAACTTCGGCCACGGGAAGGAGCATCTGTCCTCGACCCTGGCGACGCTGAACCTGCTGGCCTTTCTGGGCCACACCTTTCTGGGGCTGTGCGACGAGCGCTACGGGCTGATCCGCCGACAGTTGGGCGCGCGGCGGACGTTTTTCGAAGACCTGCGGACGTTGACCCGTTACCTCTGTTTCGGGAGCTGGACGGAACTGCTGGACTTCATGATGAAAGGGCTGGAGATCGGACCGTACGCGCCCGCGTCCGCAGCCTGAGGCTGCGGGCGCGTGCCGGGCGAGGCGCCGGCGGGGCCGCGCCTGTACCGAAGCTCCCGCGGGTCCAACCCGAACGCACTGTTGCCCCCCGTCTCAAGCCGCTCACCGCCACCCTCCTTCCCCTCGCACCCTCACCCGTTCCGCCAAATTGAGAATTGCTGC
>CALBIE010000372.1 GCA_937893495.1 uncultured Verrucomicrobiales bacterium
TATTGGACAATGCGAGATTTGGTGGTTGGCTATTGAGAGGCATAAAGGGGCTGGTCAGTAAAGAGGTAAAGGTCGTAAAGGTGTCGGACCTCACTTTTTACAGTAATGCCCATCGAACAACAGAGTTCAAATCGTAATCAGCAGTTCGTCCCACCGGTCATGAGATTCGCCGGTTCCGATAACCTCCCAATCCCACTTCACTCATCCTTTGCCAGAACATGTTGTTGGAAGACGGAAGCGTGTTTAATCAGGGCGCTTGAGCGCTTCGGCCGAAAACGGGTCAGTCCAGACAATTGACAATTCAGGCTTCGACGCGATTGTCAGCACGGGGTTCCGATGAACCCGGTGATAGTCCCGATGCGCGATATCGGAATCGAAAAGGCTTTCCAAAAACCTCGTGACAGCGAACGTGAGTTCGCTCATCTGTCCGGCTTGTTTAATGACGGCATTCAAGACATCTATCAGGACGATCTCTGTTGAGAGATCGCCGTGGACCTCGCGGCCGGACATGTCGTATTCTTCGGTGGAAACCGCTGTGTTCCGAAATCAGCCGCTGATCCCGGCTGCGTTGTGAATCGCGGACCAGACCGGCTTCCACGCTGGGTCCGAGGCATCCACGTAACCCCGCACGAGCTGAAGCGCGTCGCCGAAACAATTGGACACTGGCGGCCGAATGGCGTCGTCCACGTCGGCGGGTTCCGGAAATCGCCGCTCGATGGCTCGGGCCTTCGCGAGAAAGCCGATTGCCTGGAGCAATGGCGTCCGGACCTCGTCGTCCAGCCCTCCGTCGCCAAGCAGTTTCGCCATCTTCAGCTTGCGTCGGGTCTGCTCGAGATAAGATCGGGCCTGCGCCTGTTCATCGTCGGACAACGGCTGTTCGACCCCGGTCGCCGGCGACGGAAACAACGGACGGCTGGAGCGGACCGTCGGCGCAATCAGTCCGGCGGCTTCCAGCCGCTTGAGCGCCTCGGCCGTCGCGCGATCGATGAGTTCCAATCGCACAGGTTCGTTCCGATCGGCTCCGGTCGAGCCGAACAGTTCCTGGTGCAACGCGGTCGCCCGCCCCTGATATTCCGCCGGTTGTCCGTCCACCACGGTCAGCAGCACGGTGTGCGCCCCCTCGAGCGGGTAGCGTTCCTCGCAGGACACCAGCGCGCCGCCGAGCAGTTCGTGAATTCGTTGTCCGAAGGCGAGCGCCCGATCGGCCGGCGGTGGTGGTGGGCGGGTCGGCTTCGCCCGCGCCGCGTCTGTCGGGGACATGAGTTGTTCGAGCCGGTTGAGAAAAGCCTGGCGCCCGCTCCGCAACTGAATCTTTGACAAATCTCCCAATCGATCCAGCACGCCGTCGGCCAGCGCCTGCTTGTTGGCGAGCGTGTCGAGCATCTGATGTTCGATGGTGCCGCGGGCGATGAGATTGATGACGGTCACCGGCCGCGACTGATGTTTGCGCCAGGCCCGGGCGATGCGTTGTTCGAGTTTCGCCGGGTTCCACGGCAGGTCGCAGTTGACCACCACGCTGGCGACCTGAAGATTGAGCCCGGTGCTACCGCTGTCGGTGCTGAGAAAAACCCGGCAATCGGGGTCGGTCTTGAAGGCGTTGATTTCGCCCCGCCGTTTTCGCTGTGGAACGCTTCCCGTGTGCCACGCGTGACCGAGTTTCATGCGCCGGCAGAGATCGCGCACCAGTTGCAGCATGCGCTCCCATTCGGAGAACACGATGATCTTGACATTGTTTTCCCGGCAGTCTTCAAAAACCTGTTCAAGTTCCGGCAGCTTGGGGGAGGTCCGGTCTTCCCGATCGAGGATGAAATTGGTGTCGCACGTCATCCGCATCTGGGCGAGTTTGAGCTGGAGGATCTCCATCTCCCTTTTGCGCAGCGGGCGGCGGCGGGCCTCGGCCAGCAGGCGATCCGCTGTAAACTTGTGGTCGGCATAGGCATCCCATTGCGCCGGGTTCATCTCGACCAGGTGATTGCGGTCGGTGCGCCCGGGCAGTTCGGTCTCCACGTCGCTCTTGCGGCGGCGAATCATGACGGGAGCCACGCGCTCGTGCAGCTTGTCGAGATTGCGATAGCCCATCGGCCGGCCGCGGTCGTCCAGCGTGTAGTATTCGCGGTTGAAGCGGAACAACGGCCCGAGCACCTCCGGGTTCAGGAAATCCATCAGCGACTGCAGTTCGTCGATGCGGTTCTCGATGGGCGTGCCGGTGAGCACAAACGCGTAACGGCTGCACAACCGCTTCACCGCCTGCGCGGTCTTGGTGTTCCAGTTCTTGATGCGTTGCGCCTCGTCGAGCACCACGATGTCCGGCCGCAACCGTTCGTTCACATCCAGCGAGTCGGCCAGCATCTGCTCGTAATTGACAATCGTGAAAAATGGCGGGTCCGCGTAATCCTTCAATCGCTGACGCCGCGGGCCGAACACTACCTGATACGGCAGCCCGGTGAACTTCTGAATCTGCTCCTCCCATTCGCTCTTGAGCGAGGCGGGCGTGACGACCAGAACGCGTCGGGCCTGGCCGAGGCGATGCAGCAGGGCGCAGGCGGCGATGGCCTGAATGGTCTTGCCCAGGCCCATTTCATCGGCCAGCAGCGCGCGCTCGGTAAAGGCCAGGTGCAGCATGCCCTCGCGCTGATACGGAAAGAGCGGAACGCTCGTCTCCTGCGCCGGCCATTCGCCGCTCTGCACCTTCAATTCGTATTCATGACGCAGCCGCCGGCGTTCCCCAATACGGCGACGGTTCTCAAGCCACGGACCGATTTCCTGGGAAACCCGGAGCGCCGCACCCCGGTTTCGGTCGGCTTCGATCTGTTCCATCGCCTCCTCGGGTGAAACGCCGGTGAGCAGGCCGGCATCATTGAAGATCCTGCGGACCGTCGCGGGTGCCGTCCCGCCGTTGAGACGAAGGCACAGGGTGTCGGTCGCGCGATCCAGTTCGATGTCCACGCGATCCGGGCCGTTCTTGCGCGCCGCCTTGAGCAGTCCGGAAAACCGGCGTTGCAGATGCAGCAGCACGGCTTCGACATGCTTGCAGGTGCCCAACCCATTGGCGCGGAAATCCACGCAGGTGCAGGCGAATCGTCGCGCCTCCACGTCGCGAATCTCGACCTCATACGTGAGGCCACTACCGGAGCGCACGAGGTGATTGGAGAAGATGCGATGGGCCGAATCCCGGTTGGTGATGGCGAAGGATTCCTCGCGAGCGCGCTGGCGTCGGCGGTTGACTTCATCCTCGTCCGTCGTCCGCCAGTCATGGGAGGGTGGAACCACGATCTCCGGTTTCGCCTTCGGCCTCTTCAATTTCTTTCGTGGCATAGGCCGAATCCAAGCGCAGATCATCAGGGCAGGTCAAGTGTCGTCACGGGTTTGTCAAAGCGCCATGACACACAAAGGAAAAAATGTGTTCTCATTGATGACCCTGAAACCGGCGGAACAAGGGCCACAAAGAATACAAAAAGACACAAAGACAAGGGGCTTGTACGACACTCCTGTGAAAGATAAAAAGGCGGGCAAGGGAAAATGAGTTCGGCCGTCATCTATTTCAACCGGGGAACGTCGTGCTGCATTCGACTACTCACGTTTATCTTTTCGCTGCGCAAATACTACGTCGGCCAAAAGTCTGCAAAGGCGGCATGCTCTGCGGTCACGACTTCAACAACAGGGGACGCGAGCATGTGAAAGCCGGTGTACACGCCACGTTCGGGCAGGTAAACCAGACCACGCGGGAACGTCCACCCAATTGGTGGGTAAACGTTTGAGGACGGCCGCACGCCTTTTTGCGTCATTTTTTCGTCGGACGTGTTTGTGTCAGGCACTAACGCACGGGCACGAGCTGCTTGTTCGATGGCGGCACCTTGATAGTTTCAAGCTCTTAAACGTGCCCGAAATCAATGATCCTGTTGACCGGATGACTCCCGCCGAATATCTGAAGAGCGAACGGGTTGCCGACGAAAAGCACGAGTTTCTGGGCGGCGAACTGTTTGCCATGTCCGGTGGGTCGCATCTCCATAGCCTGATTGCGACTAATTTGGCCGGCGAATTGCGCAATCGGCTCAAGGGTAAACCGGGTCAGACGTTGAACAGCGACATGCGGGTAAAAGTAGTCGCGACGGGACTGTACGCCTATCCCGATGTGCAAGTGGCCTGTGGCGACCTTGAGTTCGAGGACGATCACCAGGATTCCCTGTTGAATCCGAAGGTCATCGTTGAAGTGCTTTCACCTACGACTGCCTCGTGGGATCGTGGGAAAAAATTCTGGCATTACCGCCACCTTGAATCACTGGCCGACTACGTGCTGGTCGCGCAGGACGAATGGTTGATTGAGCATTATCGCCTCCAGCCCAACGGTGGCTGGTTGCTCGAAACCGTCGAGGGTGCCGGGGCAACGTTGCGTCTTGAATCCGTCGGCTGCGAAATACCACTCGCGGAGATTTACGAAGGAACCAGACTTGAAGCCAAAGCACGATGACGGACTGATCCCGCGATTCACAATACATTGAAATCATTCAAGCCGAAACGACGGCCTTGCCATTTGCGTCTGGCAGAGTAGATTTTTGAAATGTCCACGGTCGAGATTAAAGCCAGCATCGACAGCATGAGCGAAGAGGAACGCTTTTTTGCCAAGGCCTATCTCCATCATCTCAATCGCGACGATGACGTGGAGTATTGGCTGGCGCTGGACAAGCGGGTGGAACGAAACCGGTCGGGACACGGTGTGACCCTCGAGACCTTTGAACGGCTCCATTACGCCCTTGAAGCTGAGGGACGTTGATGACCTCCCGATGGAAATTGGTTATTGATGATCATGTGCTCGATACTCTGCTCGGGGCACGGGCTTCACTTCGGGCAAAGTTTCTCCAACTTCTCAAGCGTCTCGCAAGCGATCCTTACCAACGCCCGGATTTCACCAAGTCGTTTCGGCGGTGATGTTTCGGTTAAGGACAGGCGCAAATATTGCGCTTGATAATCCCCGAAAGTTCGCTATCCATGCAGCATGCCAGTGAAGCTGAATTGGAGCCGGGTCACACTGCTCGTCCTCCTAGCAGCGGTAACGGTAAGTTGGTGGACCTTTCGGTCATTTGAAGGCCCTGCCACACCCGCGCCTCAGATACGTCCCGTCCTGCCGGCCCTTTTCTCGAGCAATACTCCAACCGCTAAACTGATTGCCCTTTCGACGCCGATGAGCGTCGTCA
>CALBIE010000373.1 GCA_937893495.1 uncultured Verrucomicrobiales bacterium
TAATCTGATTGGCGCCGGCGTTGCGAAATGGTTCCAGAAGCGTTTCCGGTTTCGAGCACATGAGGTGAACATCAAAAAACTTTCTGGTCAGTGGCCGGAGAGATTTTACCACCTGCGGACCAAATGAAATGTTAGGCACAAAATGCCCGTCCATGATGTCCAGGTGAAGCCATTCAGCACCGGAACGATCAAAACGCCGAGTTTCATCGGCGAATCGACCGAAATCGCAGGCCAGCAAGGAGGGAGCAATGATCATGTCGTTTCTCGCAACGGCGAGAGAGTGCGAAAAACGCGGGGAATTGACAATTATTTTGACCAAATCATCAGCCAAATACGGGGAGGAATTCCGCCATCAGCAGGGATCCGCAAACACCAGAGCGATCAGCACCGAATTCTACAAGTCACTAAACGGGTGCCGGCGCAGGCGTGCCGAGACCAGTATCGATTTCCGGTGGGAGCTTCTTGGGAATTTCCGGCAATGGCGTGGCCGCCTCAGCCCCCATGGTCGTCGTTGTATCCAATGGCGGCGGCGGCGGGGGAGTCATCTTGCCGGTCCGGATAATTTCCTCAACCTGAGAACCCTCGAGCGTTTCGTATTCCAACAATGCCCCGGCAATCGCCTCAAGCTTATCGCGGTTTTCCTCAAGGAGCCGCCGCGCCTTTTCGTAGTTCGAGTCGATAATGCCGCGAACCTCTTGATCAATTTCCTGCGCAGTTTGTTCACTGTAATCCGTGCTGCGCATCATATCCCGACCCAGGAAAACATATTCCTGACTGTCACCGTATTGAACCATTCCCAATTTGTCGCTCATGCCAAACTGAGTGACCATCGCTCGCGCCATCTTGGTCGCCTGTTGAATATCCCCGGCCGCTCCGGTCGAAATATCACCCGACAACATTTCCTCAGCAATCCGGCCCGCCATCGACATGCAGATGATATCCAGCATCTCCTTCCGGTGATGGTTCAACATGTCGTCTTTCGGCAAATACATGGTCGATCCGAGCGACTGACCACGGGGGATAATTGTGACCTTGTGCAACGGATGGGTGTGTTCAAGCAGCACGTTGACCAGTGCATGACCGGCCTCGTGCCAGGCGGTTTTCTTTTTATCCTCATCGGTCATCGCCAGGGTCCGGCGTTCTCTGCCCCAACGCACTTTGTCTCGAGCCTCCTCCAACTCCGTCATTGTCACAAATTTCAGATTGTTACGAGCGGCAAGTAACGCCGCCTCATTCAAAAGGTTGGCCAGTTCGGCACCCGAGTAACCGGGAGTGCCACGAGCAATAATGGATAAATCAACGTCCGGCGAAAGTTTCACATTTTTGGCATGCACTTTGAGAATCGCCTCCCGCCCACGAACGTCGGGAAGATTCACCGTGATTTGCCGATCAAAGCGACCGGGGCGCAAGAGCGCTGGATCAAGCACGTCCGGACGATTGGTCGCCGCGATGATGATGATTCCCTCATGCGTATCGAATCCATCCATCTCCACCAGTAACGCGTTCAAGGTCTGCTCACGCTCGTCGTTGCCGCCACCGAGACCGTGCCCGCGACTCCGACCGACTGCGTCGATTTCATCAATAAAAATCAGGCAAGGTGTGTTCTTCCGCGCCTGCTCAAACATGTCCCTTACCCGACTGGCCCCAACGCCGACGAACATTTCCACGAAATCCGAACCACTGATACTGAAAAATGAAGCGTCCGCTTCGCCCGCAATCGCCTTGGCAAGCAGCGTCTTCCCCGTGCCGGGCGCTCCGATCATCAGGATACCCTTTGGAATCCGACCGCCGAGTTTTTGAAATTTCTTCGGATCCTTGAGAAACTCGACAAGTTCCTCAACCTCTTCCTTGGCTTCCTCGACTCCGGCGACGTCTCTGAACGTGGTCTTGTTCTTTTCCTTGGCCAACAGGCGAGCCTTGCTCTTGCCAAAGCTCAGAGCGCCTTTCCCGGCCATCTTAATCTGCCGGACGAAGAAGTAATAAATGAAGAACGCAACGAGCAGAAACGGCAGCAGGCTCAGGAAGAAACTCCAGAACAGCGTGTTGGGTGCTTTGGTCTCAAACTTACCCGTCGTAACCAGCCGCTCGAGCATTGCCTCCGTCAAAGGAACCTTGAGACGGAAATTTACCAACGCCTGCTGGTCCTTTTCATCGAGTTCGATCTTACCTGAATTGTCAGTCTTGAAAAACTGTCCGGAAATCTCCCGTAGATCAGGTTCCTGTGAATTGAAGGTAATTACACCACGTTTGATCTGTTCCTTGTCCACCTTCTCCACGAATTCCGGGTAACTTAACCGAGTCGCCTGATTCTCAGACTTCTCCCGAAACATGATTAGCAGCGGAATAAAACCCAGAATCAGCATCCAAATGAGCCAGGGTCGCATGGACGGCTTATTCTCCTCACCGCCGTCAGTCGGAGGCGTGTTTTTTTTATTATCTTCAGACATTTTATGAACTTGAGGTCGGAGCCTAGCACTGCATAGGGCGATAATCAACCGTTGTATGCCCTTCCTGAGGTGTCAGCTTGACGGAATCAGTCCAATTTGGACCAATTCCATTCCAGAATAGTCTTTGTGCTTGGACGGATCTTGTAAGCGTCGGCGATTCGCAACCCCTCGACCCAGAAAATGTCCCCGCCCTCTGTCTCCGCAACAATCCGCGCCCGGCGTTCGTTTCGGGGCACTTTGGCGTTGACGAAACAGTCCTGAAGTTTGACTGAGTGTTGCATTCCAATCGGGCAATAACGATCACCTGGTTGCCAATGTCGAAGAATCAATTTTGACCCCAACCGATCGGCATCGAAACTCTCGAAACCAATCTTACGACTCTTCCCTCCGGTTGCCCGGGCCCGCGCAATCCTGCGGTAACGGATCAATCGGCGCCCAAACTCAACCCTCTGCCACCGACCGCTCACGTTGATGTCAGATTCCTTCCCGTCAAAGCCATCGTCTAACTCAGGGGCCACCGCCATCAACCCCTCGCTGGTCAATAACAGTCGTTTTCCTTCTTCCACAGTGATTGGCTCATCCGGATTTGCGAGCAATCGATCGACCACATCAAATCCAGGATCAAATTTACCTTGCAGCAATTGTATCCTGACGATGGCCCGCTTCACCGCCAGCGCAAGTTGATTGAATTCCGGTCGCTGCTTGCTACTCATCCAATCCATTGCCACGCCGATGACGAATTCGGATTCTGCCCGCAAAATTGCCATCGTTCGGCGAAGATTTGTTCGCAATGAAGGTTGATAGTCCCGCAGTAATTGCGGCAGTAATTCGTGTCGGACTTTGTTGCGCGAAATCTCCGTCGTGCGGTTCGTTGAATCTTCACGATACCGTAATTGATGATTCCACGCGTATTGTTCAATCTCCTCGCGATTCACTTCCAACAAGGGTCGCACGAGAAACACGCCTTTGCCGAATGCGGACTGCTGCCTGAATTTCATCCCGGCCAGCCCTTCTGAACCAGCGCCCCGAAATAAGCGCAGAAAGAATAGTTCCATTTGATCATCCGCATGATGCGCCAGGGCTACCGACTTGGCACGCCAGGCTCTGGTTGCGCGAGCCAGAAAATCATGCCGCAACTCCCGGGCCGCCATCTCCACCGAAATCCCCTTGCTTCTGGCGACCTGCCGGACATCACCGCGCTCCCCAATGAACGGCAGCTTCAATCTGTCCGCCAAGGCCCGTACAAAGCGTTCATCGCCTCCACTTTCCCGACCTCGCAGTCGGTGATTAAAGTGTCCAACGGCAATTTTCCACGAGAATCTACCCGCGAGCCGCGTCAATCCTTCGAGCAGCACGATCGAGTCCACACCTCCCGACACCGCCACCAGAATACGCTGTCGCGAAGTGAAAAGATTCTTTTGCCGAACCACTTGTTCAAGTCGCGCCAGTAAGTCCATCTGCGGCAATGCTAGATCGCGCCGACTAATTAACAAGTGTTTGCCTTTGACAAACAGTCGGGAAAACTGTGCGATTCCGCCAAGCCATTCACTTGTCAAATCGAAGAATTATTCCCATGAAAAAATATAGAGTTGGTGTTGTCGGTTACGGATGGGTCGCTTCCGCCCATATCCCCGCAATAAATGATTCCGGTCGAGCCCAGGTCACTGCGGTTTGCTCGGCGCGGAAGCTCGATCCCGCCGAAGTCAACGCTGCGCATGGGGGCGGCATCACTGTTTACAATGATGTCAACAAGATGCTCAAGGACCCTGACATTGACGTGATTTCCATCTGTAGCATGCCGAGTCTGCACGCAAAACAGTTCATCGCCGCGGCGAAAGCAGGCAAACACATCATCGTCGAGAAGCCGCTGGCCATGTCGCAAAAGGACGTTTCCGCCATGGAGGCCGCGGCGAAGAAATACAAGGTGAAAACCTGCGTCTGCTTCGAATGCCGGTGGTCCAGCCAGTTTCTGACGACCCGGGCAATGATCGATCAGGGGCTCCTCGGGAGTATTCACTACGGCGAGGTGGACTATTATCATGGCATCGGTCCCTGGTATGGCCAGTTCCGCTGGAATGTCCGCAAGAAAGACGGCGGCAGTTCACTGCTTACAGCCGGGTGCCACGCCATGGATGCCTTGCTCCACTGCATGGGTAGCGAAGTAACCGAAGTGACGAGTTACGATACAAAATCAAAAAGCAGTATTTTCAAACCCTACGAATACACCACCAGCAGCGTCTCAATCCTGAAATTCAAGAACGGTGCCATCGGAAAATGTTCGGCAATTGTGGACTGTCTCCAGCCGTACTACTTCCACACCCATCTGGTCGGGAGTGAGGGCAGTTTGCTCGACAATAAGTTTCACTCGATGAAGCTGGGTGGACTCGACAAGAGCAAGTGGAGCGAAACCTCGATGAAGATGCTCG
Organism: uncultured Verrucomicrobiales bacterium; assembly: GCA_937893495.1. Taxonomy (GTDB): domain Bacteria; phylum Verrucomicrobiota; class Verrucomicrobiia; order Limisphaerales; family JAYPXF01; genus CALBIE01. The sequence continues at coordinate 4,874 of CALBIE010000373.1, forward strand.
ACTCGGGCGATGTTTCAGATCATCCCTACACGACTCAGTTCCAGGCCTTCTTCGATGCTCTCGACAAGGGCAAGGAAATGTCTCTGACCAGCATCAAGGAAGCCGCTTACTCACACAAGGTCATGTTCGCAGCCGACAAGTCCGCTGCGTCAGGCGGCAAGCCGGTGAAGGTATCTTAAAGCGATCCATAATTGATGAGCGTGAAAGTCGCTATCGCCATTGCGGCGCATCCGGACGATATCGAATTCCAGTCTGCCGGAACACTCCTCCTGCTGAAAGAAGCCGGTTGGGAAATCCATTATTGGAACGTCTCATCCGGCAACTGTGGCAGTCTGGAGATGGACAGCAAGACCACGGCAAAAGTGCGACGAAAGGAGGCACGCGACGCGGCGAAAATCCTTGGAGCCACGTGGCATCCGCCTATCTGCGACGATCTTGAGATCATTTACGATGTTCCAACCCTGCGTAAAGTCGCTGCGGTAATTCGCAAGGTAAAACCCTCCATCGTCCTCACGCATTCACCGCAGGATTACATGGAGGATCACATGAACACGTGTCGCCTGGCAGTGACGGCCGCGTTCGCTCACGGGATGCCGAACTTTCGTTCGACGCCCCGGGTAAAAACGTACGATGGTGAAGTGACGGTCTATCATTGCATGCCGCACGGCCTCTGCGATGGGCTCCGCCGGCGAATTATACCGGGCGCATTCGTGAACACTGCTTCCGTGCATCAGACTAAACTTGCGTCATTGGCCGCGCACAAGAGCCAGCAGAACTGGCTCGACGCCAGCCAGAAAATGAATTCCTACTTGAAGACGTGCGACGATTTGAGCCGCGAAATCGCGGTGTTGTCGAAAAAATTCAAGCATGCCGAAGGGTGGCGAAAACATCTGCACTACGGATTTTGCTCGGAAAACGCCGATCCACTGCGGGACGCGCTCGGAAAAAAATTCAAATCGAATCCAGCCTTCGAACGCGACTGTCGATATTCTGTTTAGACAACGCAGAAGGCAGAAATGGCGATCGCGTGACGGAACTCCGATTACTCGCCCTACTCATAGCGCAGTGAGTCAACCGGATCGAGATTGGCAGCCTTAATGGCAGGATAGGTACCGAAAATTATTCCGATTAACGAGCAAATCGCGAGCCCCAGCACGACCCAATCAAAAGGAATCACGGGCGGGGTTTTTAGAAAATACGCGACCAGGTTTCCTCCCGCTATTCCGAGCGCAACACCAATCAGCCCCCCTATTTCACACAAAACAATGGCCTCCAGTATGAATTGCGTCAGAATATTTCGCTTTTTGGCACCGATGGCGCGTCGCACTCCGATTTCACGGGTCCGCTCGGTCACTGAGACCAGCATGATATTCATGATCCCCACTCCGGCGGCAAGCAGCGCAATGGAACTCACCAACGCGACGCCCACGCGAACGGCAAAGGTCAGGTCGCGAAACTGATTGATCAACGAGTCGTTGGAAACTATTTCAAAATCATCATCTTCCCCCGGCGGCACTTTTCTCAATTTCCGAAGAATGCCGCGCATTTCTTCCACGGTGTCCCCGTACCGTTCCTGCCCACGAGCTTGCACGAAAACATTCAGGGTCCGGTGATACCGCCCTCCGTAACGATTGAAGGCCGTCGTGATCGGTATGGCCACAAAGTTATCCTGCCCTTCTCCGCCCATACCACCCTTGCCTTCGAGCACACCCACAATTCGATAGTTGATACCGTTGAACTTAATCTGTTCTCCCACTGCACTGCCTTGTGGAAAAAGTTTCCTGGCGACAAATGCGCCGAGCACACAGACCGGTCGCGCACCATCCACATCAATGCTCAGTAGAGCGCGACCTTCCGCGACAATCAGATTACGAGCCTGGAACACGCCCGGAGTAAACCCCGATAGCCGCACATCCGGATTCGTTTTTTCAAAACGCGAAATGACCTCGCCATTGAAGAAGCTCTCCTCTGCGCTCACTGAAAGCGGCAACTTCGCGCGCTCGGCCAGATCAAGCGCCAAATCGTAATCGATGTTTTTGCGGCGCCGATACTTTTCCCATCCATCCCGACCGGAAAAGTGCATCGCCGGCCAACGCTGAATCGTGAACGTATTCGCACCAAGTCCACTGAGTTCTGTTTCGATATTACTTTGTAACGCCCGCATGGCCGTCATGACGACGATGATAGAAAACACTCCGACAATTACCCCGAGCAGGGTCAATGCCGAGCGCAACTTGTGCGCCGCGATGGATACCAGTGCCATCCCGCAACTCTCCACGAACTCCGTGTAAATCTGCGCGATCAGCCAGCGTTGGCGAAGTGGTGTCATCGGAGATTGATCATTCGTTCCGCAACGCATCGACCGGATTCATTCGCGCAGCCCGCCAGGCCGGAAAGAAACCGGCGAGAACGCCGACCATGATTGATACTCCCAAGGCCATCGCGATCAGCGGCAACGAAAGTTTTGCCGGCATGAATTTCTGCATGAACAGGGTTATTGGATAGGCAATTCCAAGCCCGATCATCCCCCCCAACAGGCAAATCGAGGCCGCCTCAATCAGAAACTGGCTCAAGATGTCGCGGCGTTTTGCACCAATCGCTTTGCGCACGCCAATTTCGCGCGTCCGTTCGTTCACGCTGACATACATGATATTCATGATGCCAATGCCACCAACAAACAAGGATAGTCCCGTGATGAAGAAACCCACGGTCGCCAGTAATGATGTCATGCGTTCGAATGTTTCGATGAACGCACGCTGTTCGTTGATC
>CALBIE010000374.1 GCA_937893495.1 uncultured Verrucomicrobiales bacterium
AATCACGAAAACTGGCAGACGGAATACTACAGCACGTTGCACCCGGAAAACCTGCCGCTCGAACCCGTGCTCGGTACCGATGGAAAACCGCTCATTTGCACCGTTCGCATCGCCACCAGTCCGGTCAAGTTCAAGGCATGGAAGGCCAATGTCGGGCGTGCTACGGTATTGTTCATGGATACCAACCTCCCGGAGAACGAACCGCATTACCGGGATCTGACACTCCGCGTTTACGGGGGTGACACCACCACGCGAATCATGCAGGAGGTCCTGCTGGGTGTTGGAGGGGTACGTTTACTGCGCGCTTTGGGGGTACAGCCTTCGGTATTTCACATGAACGAAGGTCACGCGGCTTTTCTTACATTGGAATTGGCTCGCGAAAAAGTTGCGGAAGGTGTTTCCTTCAATGACGCCTGGAAGAAAATCAAGGAACAATGCATCTTCACGACCCACACGCCGGTGGAGGCAGGACATGATCGGTTCAGCCCCGATTTGCTCAATTACGGAGCGCTCAAGTTCGCTGCCAATCTCAAGATCAGCTTCGATGAGTTGCTGGCGTTGGGGCGCGTGAATCCGGACGATGATGCGGAGCCGTTTTGTATGACGGTGCTCGCGCTCAAAGGGTCCCGTGCCGCCAACGGTGTCAGCGAACTGCATGGCCAGATCAGTCGGGAAATGTGGCAGTGTCTCTTTCCCGACAAGACCGTGGATGAAGTGCCAATCGGGCATATTACCAATGGCGTGCATGTCGCCGGCTGGATGAAAGGCACCGCCCGGAAGTTTTGGCGTAAAAAACTCAAAGATGCCAGCGACGAACAGACCGATACCACATTTTTCAAGGTTGACTGGGAGTGCGAAGTCAATCAGCAGGAATTCTGGGATAAGATCGCCGATCCGGAATTTGTTTCCAACGAGGAACTCTGGTCCCTGCGCTACAAACTGCGACGGGAAATGATTGAGTTTTGTCGCCGACGCATGTTGCTCCAGGGAGAGCGGGTAACGCGTGGTGATTACATCACCTTTGATTCGATGATGAATCCGGACGCATTGACCATCGGGTTTGCGCGCCGATTCGCCACCTACAAACGGGCACCGCTTATTTTTGATCGGTTTGAGGAAATTATTAAATTGGCCAAGGACGCGGCCCGGCCCGTTCAGTTTATTTTCGCGGGCAAGGCGCACCCCCGTGATGATCACGGCAAAAGGTTCATTCAGAAAATCGTTCACCTGAGCAAATATAGCGACCTCAAGGGACATCTGTTTTTCATCGATAACTACGATGTGCATGTCGCTCGCCAGATGGTCTCGGGTTGCGATATCTGGTTGAACAACCCACGACGGCCGCTGGAGGCATCTGGCACGAGTGGAATGAAAGCCGTGGTCCACGGGTGCTTGAACTTCAGCATTCTTGATGGCTGGTGGCGCGAAGGTTACAACGGCGAAAACGGGTTTGCCATCGGGCCGGATTCGCACGCGGATAACATCGAAGAGCAGGATCGAGTGGATAGTGAAAACCTTTACAATACTCTTGTTAATGAGGTTGTTCCCTGCTTCTACAATCGCGATGCCAGCGGGATTCCTCAGGAGTGGCTTAAGAAGATTCGGAGTAATTTCAGGACCATGGCCGCGCAATTCAATACCTGGCGAATGGTCAAGGAATACACGACAAAGTATTACCTGAAGAAATAGCCTCTCGATTAGACTTGCGAAGGGACGGCGAAAGCCGTCCCTTTTTCATTGCGATAACAAATGCCGACCGACATCAGAAACCTGGACCGCGAAGCCCTCATTGAAAAGTTTAGCCAATGGGGTGAAGCCGCGTATCGGGTCGATCAGTTATTGCAGTGGCTCTACGATCGGCGGGTAACGAGTTGGAATGAAATGTCAAATCTGCCAAAAATACTTCGGCAGAAACTGTCCGACGAGTTCACCCTGCACGTCGTTGAATTGATTCGCAAACAAGGGTCGCGCGATACGACCCAAAAATTCCTCTGGCGCCTCGCAGATGGAGCGCTCATCGAGAGCGTTTTGATTCCGGCCAATCCCGCTCTTTATAGTGAGGCAAGTGATCGACATACCTTATGCGTTTCAACGCAAGTCGGTTGTGCGTATGGTTGTAGATTCTGTGCCAGCGGGCTCGACGGTTGGAAGCGAAACCTGGAGCCATACGAGATTATCGAACAGGTGCTGGCAACGGAGAGAGTTGCTGAGAGCGAGTCCTCAGTGACGAGCGCAAAACCGGATTCACACTCTCTGCCTGAATCCCTGGGCTCGGGCAAAGATTCGCGTATCGTTAACAATCTGGTGATTATGGGGATGGGGGAACCGTTCGCAAACTACGACAATCTCATGCAGGCGCTGAGGATACTGAACGCTGAGTGGGGCGGGGGGATTGGCGCTCGTAAAATTACCGTCTCGACCAGCGGATTGGTTCCGCAGATTCGCCAACTTGCCGATGAGCCCTTTCAATTCCGGCTGGCCATTTCATTGCACGGCGCAACCGATGCGGCGCGTTCTCAGATCATGCCAATCAATCAAAAGTACCCGATAAAGGAACTGGCTGAGGCCTGCGAATACTATCAATCACGGAAAGGCCGGATGATTACGTTCGAATACATCCTGATTGCTGGTGTGAATGATGGGCTGGAGCAAGTCGAACCGCTGGCGCACCTTGCCAATCGATTGCATGCCAAGGTGAACCTGATTCCCTACAATAGTGTGGAAGGGCTTTCGTGGGAACGTCCGGATGAAGAAATCCAGGATCGGTTTGCGGAAGCTGTCCGAAACCTGGGAGTGACCGCCACTTTGCGCCGGGAGAAAGGACACGACATCGACGCCGCTTGTGGGCAGTTGCGATTGAAAACAGAGCGTGAACTCGCGGGCTTGCAGTGATAGGGTAGCTTTATGGTAACCAAATCAGCCACAGTGCCTTTGCCTGTTCGTGCCGCGCGAATTCTCGCGGAACTTGAATCGGTCAAGGGTCTGACCGTGGAGGAAAAATCCGTCCACGCCCTTGGAATGGCGGCAACCCCGGAGGAACGATGGGAACTGATGGAGAAAAACGTCCGATCACTCGGCTTCTGGAAGCCCTTGAAGAGCGGAAAATCCGATACGTGCTGATCGGTATGTCGGCCGCGGTCGTGCAGGGCGTGATGGGGCAGACGCTTGACGTGGATCTGTGGATCGACCTGCCGTCGCGGCAGTACATGCTACCAATCAACATCGCGCTCAAGAATGGAGCCACGATGGCGGCGAACACCGTTGTCTATCTCGAAGATGGCATGCCGGTAAACTTCGTCTATGAGGTCACGGGACTGCCTTCGTTTCGGACTGAAAGGAAGAAGTCGGTGATGCTGCCCTTTCATGGCAAAGTAGTTCCCGTGCTTCCATTGGAGCGAATTCATAAAAGCAAGAAATCGATATTGCGCGACAAGGATATTGTTCACATCAGGCTGATTGAGGAGTTTTGGAAGTGCGAAAAAGGAAGGACGAAGCGGCCCGCCAAACACAAGTGACCAAGTCCAACAGGCAAATCATTTGTGTTCATCGGCGCCCATCTGTGATTAATGACCTCCGACAATGATTGCGTTGCTGGATTATGGCGCGGGAAACCTGCGCAGTGTCGAGAAGGCCTTGAGGAAAGTCGGGGCTGAGGTCGAAGTGATGACGGGGCCTGACCGTTTGAAGGACGCGACGGCCTGTGTTCTTCCGGGCGTGGGCGCGTTTGATGACTGCATCCAATCGTTGCAGCGGCAGGATCTACTCGCCGGTGCAAAAGAATTTATCACGTCGGGGAGACCCTTCCTGGGCATTTGCGTGGGCTATCAGGCTTTGTTCGAGCGGAGTGAAGAATTCGACAGTTGCGCGCAAGGGATGGAGATATTTGACGGCAGCGTCATCCGTTTCCCCGATAAACCGGGCTTGAAGGTCCCGCAAATTGGATGGAATCAGGTAGAGTATGCCCGGAACGACTGCCCACTCTTTAAGGGGATTGCCGACCAAAGCTACTTCTACTTCGTACACAGTTATCATCCGCGACCGACGGACGAATCTATTGTGATTGGACAAACTGATTACGGACGGAAGTTTGCCTCGGCTGTCTGGCGGGATAATGTCTTTGCAACTCAATTTCATCCGGAAAAGAGCCAGAAAATCGGTATCCAGCTGTTGAAGAATTTCGTTGATCTGGCGGGTTGATATTTTCCCAATCCATCCCTTGTCGGGCGAAGCTTCCTCCGCTATTGTTCGGGCCGTTTCGCAAGAACACTCAATTGTTAATCAAGAAATAAATCAACCATGGCACACGAGTTACCTGAATTGCCCTACGCGCACGATGCGTTGGAACCCCATATTGACACGACCACGATGCAGATCCATCACGGCAAGCACCACGCTGCCTACGTGGCCAAGCTAAATGACGCCATCGCTGGCAATGCCGACCTGGAGGGCAAGGTCATTTGCGAACTGGTCAGCGACCTGGATTCCGTCCCGGAGAACATTCGAGGCGCGGTCCGCAACAACGGCGGCGGACACTGGAACCATAGTTTTTTCTGGAAACTCATGGGCCCCGATGGCGGTGGTGAGCCGACGGGTGAAGTTGCGGATCTAATCAATGCCTCCTTTGGCAGTTTTGCCGAGTTTCAGGCCAAATTTGAAGCCGGTGGCGCGACGCGTTTCGGCAGTGGTTGGGTCTGGCTCATCGTCGGCAAAGATGGCAAAGGCGCAGTGGTCTCGACACCCAATCAAGACAGCCCCCTGATGGACAAGAGCGGTTTTCCAATTCTCGGTTGCGATGTGTGGGAGCATGCCTACTACCTGAAATACCAGAATCGCCGACCGGAGTACCTGAAAGCCTTCTGGAACGTCGTCAACTGGAACCAGGTCAACGAGAACCTGGCGAAGGTGAAGGAAATGATGGCGAAATAGTCATTTCACAGTTTTATTGCAGAACGAGCGCGTCGGAAACGGTGCGCTTTTTTTGTCGGCAACCGTCGTTCGACATTTGCTCTCCAGCGGATTAGAAACGTGGAGTGCCTGTGTCTGGAAAAGTCGCCAATCCGCCAACTCGGCCGATCATGATCTATGACGGCGACTGCCATTTCTGCCGCTACTGGATCGAACGATGGAAATGGTTTACCGGAGAACGCGTCGATTACGCTGCCTCACAGGACAGCGAAATTCGAACCCGGTTTCCGGAAATCTCCGCGGAACAATTCGATACTTCGGTTCAGTTGGTGATGCCGGACGGCCAGGTATTCTCCGGTGCCGAGGCGGTCTTTGCCGTGCTGGGTAGTCGGTGGGGGATTTTCAAGCGGCTTTACCAAAATGTTTCGCCACTACGGACTTGCTCGGAAAAGACTTATCGGTTTGTCGCTGAATATCGCACGATCTTATCGAAACTCAATCGACTGCTCGCGGGGCCTCACATTGAACTTCCGCGCTACGGTTTCACTTTTTGGGTTTTCTTTCGAGGTCTCGGACTGATCTACCTTCTTGCCTTTACCTCGCTCTGGTCACAAATCATTCCTCTGGTCGGAGAGAATGGGATTGAACCGGCCGGCCAATATCTCGATGCGGTCAATCAACGTGTCACTGCAGGGAATTACTCGGCGCTGGAAAAGTATCTGCGCGTACCGACCCTTTGCTGGTGGAATTCATCGGATGGATTCCTGAATGCGTTATGCGCTGCTGGTGTAGTGATTTCAATGTTCGTCGTCGCTGGTTTGCTGACTGGCCCAAGTGTAGTGCTGTTGTGGATTCTCTATCTGTCGTTGGCCGTCGTGTGTAATACCTGGCTTGGATTTCAGTGGGATAGCCTCTTGCTCGAAGTCGGGCTGATTGCAGTGTTTCTTGCACCCTGGCGTGTGTGGGAGAACCCGCGCTCTCCAACTTCACCACCCTTGATTCCCATCTTGATTCTTCGGTGGTTGCTGTTCCGTCTCATGTTTATGTCCGGGGCCGTTAAAGTGCTCAGTCGCGATCCAGCGTGGGCGGATTGGACAGCCCTGAATCACCACTACCTGACGCAGCCACTACCAACAACCCTCGCCTGGCATGCGCATCACTTGCCGGAGTGGTTTCAGAAGGCTTCCGTCGGAGGAATGTTCTTCATTGAACTGATAGTACCATTCCTGATTTTCCTTCCGCGGCGACTGCGAATCATTTCCATCTGGCCGATGGCCGGGTTGATGCTGCTCATCTTGATGACGGGAAACTACACGTTCTTTAACTGGATCACGTTGTTGCTTTGTTTTGCGATGTTGGATGACCAGGCTCTGGTGCAGATTATTCCCATGCGATGGCGAAAACGTTTCGCAATGCATACCCGTTCGCCAGTTGATCAGGTTACCGGCCTTCGACAACGATTTCGACAGGGTCACTTCGTTTGCACGATAGTGTTTCTACTGGTCGTCAATTCCGTCACCACTGAACAACTGCTGCGCACATTCCGATCGAATCCGCCGGAATGGATGGGAAAACTTAGCGAACGTCTTGCGGGCCTGCGGAGCATCAACAGTTATGGACTGTTCGCCGTGATGACCAAACGTCGGCCGGAAATTATTATCGAAGGCAGCAATGACGAAGTGGCCTGGAAGCCTTACGAATTTTACTACAAACCTGGCGACCTGTCGCTTGCTCCCCATTGGGTCGCGCCGCATCAACCGCGGCTGGATTGGCAGATGTGGTTCGCGGCACTTGGACGAGTGCAGCAAAATCCGTGGTTCATCAACCTGTGCGTGCGTTTGCTGGAAGGTGAAAAGACCGTGCTGACCCTTTTCAAGGACAATCCGTTTGCCGATAGACCCCCTCGTTTCATTCAGGCGTCGCTTTACGAATACCATTTCACCAACCCGGAGGAGCGGGAGGCGACCGGAAATTGGTGGAAGCGGGAATTGCTGGGCTTGTACCTTCAGCCGATATCGTTTCGTCAATCCTCAGGCGGATAAGTCGCGGGAAATATAATCCCTGACGAGTTCGATTGGTCGCGGAACCTGATTACGGCACTTTCGCCAATTGTCGGACGACATACTCTGCGGCGGCAAATCCCACGGCACCGGTCACAAAGGTCGCGGTTCCAAAACCTGAGGCACAATCAAGTTTCAGATCTGCGCCATTCTCGCGTGTTTCACAGACGCTTCCATCGTTCCACGGATAAACCGGTTTTTCGTTTGAGAAGACGCTGTTCACTCCAAACAACGCGTTCATATCGGCAGGGAAATCATGTTGTCGGCGAAGACGCTGACGCACTTCTTTCAGCAGTCGATCATTGGTTGACCGGGAAAGGTCTTTTACTTGAATCCCAAGCCCGGATTGCAACCCGCCCGCTCCGCCACAGGTGATGATTGGAATTTCCCGTCGCCTGCATTCAGCGATGAGCAGGCATTTGTTCGCGACGTTATCGATGGCATCAATGACGTGGTCGAATCGGGTATTGAGAATAGATTCCGCATTGTCAGCCGTGAAATAGGCGGCAGTGGCGTGGACCGTGGCTTCCGGATTGATTAGCCGGACACGGCTGGCCATTGCATCCACCTTTGAGCGACCGATTTCGCCGTCCAACGCATGAATCTGCCGGTTAACGTTGGTCACGCAAACATCATCCAGATCGACGAGCGTCAGCTCGCCGACCCCTGAACGCGCCAATGCCTCGACGCTCCAGGTTCCGACTCCGCCGATGCCAATGACGCAGACGTGGCTTCGCCTCAATCGTTCAAGCCCAGGACGCCCGAATAACCGGCCAATCCCGCTAAAACGCATTTCGTAATCGCCCATACGCGAATCGAAACACAGGTCTGGTGTTGCGACAAACTTTTCACGAACCCCGATTTGTTCGGGAAGTAATGGATTTCTTTAACGCGATTAAAGTGGGTTTTTATTCGAAAAACAGTCTGTTGTTGCCAAGGATGCGGGGCTGGAGTGTAAAATGTCGCGCTTGCCGCATCGTATGGGGCACGAGAGAGCAACGTATGGATTTATCGAGTTATCAGGTTGAAGGATTCTACGACGAAATGTTTGAGGCGTCGGGCGAGCCAAGGGCGTCAGTCCGGGCTCTGGTGCAGGCGATTCAGTCCTTGCCGGGAGGAGAGCTGCTGCAGCGGCAGAAGGCGGCCGAGAAGGCGATGATGCGAATGGGCATCACCTTCAACGTTTACAGTGACACCCAGGGGGTGGAAAAGGCGTTCCCGTTCGACCTGATTCCGCGAATTGTTTCAGCGCAGGAATGGCAGACCATTGACAAGGGGCTCAAGCAACGGATTCGTGCGCTGAACCTGTTTATCGACGACCTTTATCACAAGCAGCAGATTCTCAAGGACGGCACTTTGCCACGCGAGGTGATCGAATCATCCAAGGGATTGCGACAGCAATGCGTCGGATTGAATCCTCCACAGGGAATCTGGGTTCACATCACCGGAACGGACCTCGTGCGTCACTCGGACGGGCAGGTGTACGTGCTGGAAGACAATCTGCGCTGTCCCTCCGGCGTCAGTTACGTTCTCGAAAACCGGCATCTGATGAAAAACCTTTTCCCGGGCATCTTTGGCGCTTCCCGGATCAGGACGGTCGATACCTACGCATTTCGACTGCGGGAGATGCTGGAATTCCTCGCGCCGGATCCGGTGCGTTCGCCGCGCTGCGTGGTCTTGACCGCCGGTTCCTACAATTCCGCGTATTTCGAGCACAGTTTTCTCGCCCAGCAGATGGGCGCCGAACTGGTCGAGGGAAATGATCTGGTGGTGCAGGATGATTTCGTCTGGATGCGCACGACGCATGGATTCGAGCGTGTCGATGTGATTTACCGGCGAATCGACGACGACTTTCTCGATCCGGAATCGTTTCGCTCCGATTCGCTTCTCGGTGTGCCGGG
>CALBIE010000375.1 GCA_937893495.1 uncultured Verrucomicrobiales bacterium
GTTATCGCGGAGAAAGTCAGCTTCTACACGCAGGTGCGACCCATCTTTCAGGTTCATTGCGTGGGTTGCCATCAGCCGGCCAAGAGCAAGGGCGGCTATGTCATGACGGATTTCAAACAATTGCTGAGTAAGGGCGAAAGCGAGAAACTACCGATCATCGCGAAGCAGCCGGATAAGAGTCTGCTCGTGCAGATGATCACTCCCGACAAGGCCGGGGAAGCGGAGATGCCTTACAAAAAAGCGCCGTTGTCGCCGAAGGATATTGAGTCGATTCACAACTGGATTGCCCAGGGCGCGTTGGATGATTCTCCGGACACAGCCAAGGTCGTTTTCGACATGGCGCATCCGCCCGTCTATTCGAAGGCACCCTACATCACGGCGATAGATTATTCACCCGACGGAAGTCTGCTGGCCGTGTCCGGCTATCATGAAGTGCTCATTCACAAGGCCGATGGGTCCGGGCTCGTGTCGCGTCTGGTTGGTTTGTCGGCACGGATCGAATCGATTAAGTTTTCGCCGGATGGAAAACTACTGGCAGTGACCGGCGGTTTGCCGGCGCGAATGGGTGAGTTGCAAATCTGGGACGTGGCAAAAAAGGAGCTGAAGAATTCCATCACGGTATCGCACGATACCATTTACGGTGCGAGTTGGTCGCCGGATGGGAAGCACGTCGCGCTGGGTTGCGCGGACAATACAGTGCGCGCCTTCGATATCAAAACGAGCAAACAGGTTTTTTTCAACGCCGCCCACAGCGATTGGGCGCTGGACACGGTGTGGTCGCCAAAGGGTGAGTGGATTATTTCGGTCGGGCGCGACATGAGCTCGAAAATTTACGAGTTCAAGACGGAGCGGTTTATCGACAACCTGACATCGATTACTCCCAAGGCATTGAAGGGTGGACTCATCGCTGTGGCGGCGCATCCAAAGTTGGACGAAGTCCTGATCGGCGGTTCAGACGGGGTGCCTCAGATTTACCGATTGGAACGCATTGCGAAACGGGTAATTGGTGACAATTCCAATCAGATTCGTCGGTATCCGGAGATGAAAGGCCGCATTTTTGCCGTGGCCTACAGTTCGGATGGAAAACGAATCGCGGCTGGCAGCAGCCTCGATGGCAAGGGTTATTTGAATGTTTATAACTCGGACGTGAATCGTGAAGTCAGCGCTGAATTGAAAGGCATCTTTGGTAAGGTGGAGAGGAGCCGCAATGCGAAAGAGAAGGAGAAGGTTCAAGCATTTCAAACGGATGGCGCGAGACTTCTGGCTTCGGTCAATCTACCCGCTGGAGTTTATGCGATCGACTTCAGCCCGGACGGTAAAACGCTGGCTGCCTCAGGTGGGGCCGGCGTGTTGCGCTTGCTGGATGCAGGCAATCTGGCCCAGAAAAAGGCGTTTGTCCCCGTGCCATTGCCACCTGATCAGGCGAAGAAAGTGGTTGGTATCAGCGTTTCTCCGGACAAAATCGACCTGAAGCGAAAGTATGATTACAGTCAGATCTTGGTGAAGGGCTGGTTGGCTTCGGGAGATTTCACCGACCTGACGCGAAAGGCGAAATACACGGTCGCTGGCGGCATTGCCACGGTTTCTTCAGGCGGCCAATTGAAGCCGGTGAAGGATGGAAAAGGAGAGGTGGTTGTCAGTTATCAATCGATTGACGCCAAACTGCCCGTGACGATTGCGGGAACGGCGGGAACGTTCAAGGCGGACTATATTCGCGACGTAATGCCGGTCGTCTCCAAGATGGGCTGCAATGCCGGTACCTGCCATGGCGCGAAAGATGGAAAGGAAGGGTTCAAACTCTCATTGCGTGGCTACGATCCAATTTACGATGTGCGCGCTTTCGCGGATGACCTGGCGGGCCGTCGAGTGAATTTTGCGCAGGCCGATGACAGCCTGATGCTTTTGAAAGCGACTTCCGCTGTGCCTCACCAGGGCGGGCAGCGCACGGCACCCGGTAGTGATTATTACAACATCGTGCGAGACTGGATCGGCAGCGGGTGTCACCTCGATCTCAAGTCGGCCAAAGTCACCGGCATTGAGATGTTTCCGAAAAACCCGGTGGTGCAGGACATTGGCGGCAGCCAGCAGATTCGCATTATCGCCACGTATGCCAACGGTGAGAAACGCGACGTGACAGCGGAATCGTTCATCGAGAGCGGCAACATGGATATTATCTCAACGGATCCGGCTGGAGTGGTGAAAACCCTGCGCCGCGGCGAAGCACCGATTCTGGCGCGCTTCGAAGGGGCCTATGCGGCGACGACGATGACGGTTATGGGAGATCGTTCTGACTTCGTCTGGAATAATCCAGACACGTGGGGCCGCGCTGATGAATTAGTTGCCGCCAAGTGGGAACGAATGAAGATTCTTCCCTCTGAACTGAGCAACGATGCGGAATTCGTTCGCCGCGTGCATCTTGATTTGACCGGTCTTCCCCCGAGCGTGGATGCAGTAAACTCGTTCCTCGGTGATAAACGAGATACCCGCATCAAGCGAAGTGAATTGGTGGACAAACTCGTCGGCAACAAGGACTACGTCGATCACTGGTCCAACAAGTGGGCGGATCTTTTGCAGGTGAACCGGAAATTTCTTGGTCCAGAAGGTTCGAAACTGTTTCGTGATTGGATTCGCAACGAGGTGCAGAAGAACACGCCTTACGATCAGTTTGCGCGCAGCCTGATCACGGCCAAGGGGTCCAATAAGGAGAATCCGCCAGCATCTTACTACAAAGTTTTGCGCGAACCGGAAGCCTTGATGGAGAATACGACGCACTTGTTTCTGGCGACGCGGTTCAATTGCAACAAGTGTCATGACCACCCGTTCGAGCGTTGGACGCAGAATCAGTATTATGAAACGGCGGCCTTTTTTGCGCGAGTCAGCTTGAAACGCGATCCCAAGAATCCGGGCGGCAATATCGGTGGCACGGCGGTGGAAGGCGCAAAGCCGTTGTATGAAGAGATTTTTGACCAGAAGGAAGGTGATGTGAAACACGCATTGACCGGTGAAATTATCGCTCCGGAGTTTCCGTATGCGACTGATTTCAAGGCGGACCCAAAGGCGAATCGGCGCGAACGGCTCGCGGCCTGGATGACTTCGCCGGATAATCGGTATTTTGCGAAAAGTTACGCGAATCGCATCTGGGGCTACATGATGGGAGTCGGCCTGATTGAGCCGTTGGATGACATTCGCGCCGGCAATCCGCCGAGCAATCCCGATCTCCTCGACTACTTGACTCGTGAGTTCGTCTCAAGCGGATACAACGTTCAACACCTGGTAAAGCTCGTCTGCAAATCGCGAACATATCAACTCTCCATCAAGACCCATAAATGGAACGAGGACGACGCCATTAACTTCTCGCATGCAACTGTGCGGCGACTGCCGGCCGAGGTGCTCTTCGACACGATTCATTATTCCCTCGGTTCCACACTCAAGATTCCGGGTGTGAGTCCGGGCACCCGTGCGGCGCAGTTGGCTGACTCGGGCTTCAAGTTGAAGGACGGTTTCTTTGCCACCATGGGCAAGCCGCCGCGCGAGAGCGCCTGTGAGTGCGAGCGGGTCAATGACATTCAATTGGGTCCCGTGATGGCGATGATCAGCGGAGCAACCGTGGGTGAAGCCTTGAGCGACCCGGAGAATGCGATCGCAAAACTGGTGGCGAAAGAGAAGGACGATGCCAGGATCGTAAATGATATTTTCCTGCGGGTCCTGAGTCGGCCCGCCTCCGCGGCGGAAATAGCTATTTCGAAGAAATCGATAGCGGGGATTGCCGACGAACACAAACAGCTGGTGGCCGAGTTGGCTTCCTATGAAAAGAAACTCGCGCCCATCACCGCGAAAAAGGCGGCCGACCGCAAAAAGGATCTGGAAGATTCTAAAAAGGAACTAAGTGCCTACGCGAAAGAGATTGAGCCGCGCGAGAAACAGCGGGCAAAAGAACGCGATGATCGTATTGCGGCGGCGGATAAAAGTGTGAAGGAATATGAGAAAATGCTGCCGGCAAAGCAGGCCGCGTGGGAAAAGAAACAGGATCTCGCGTTCAATTGGACGGTTCTCGATCCCACGACGTTGTCTGCCACCGGTAAAATCAAGCTGACGAAAAACGCGGACGGTTCGGTTTCCTCCAGTGAGAAGGGTGACAAGGGTGACTATACGTTTGTGGCTGAATCGAAATTGACCGACATCACTGCGATTCGCCTGGAAGCATTGACCGACAAGACTCTGCCTAAAGGCGGACCGGGCTGGGCCACAGACGGCAACTTTGTCTTGTCTCAGTTCGAGGTGAGCATGTCGTCTTTGTCTGACCCCAAGAAATCCTCTAAAGCTGTCCTCGATAAACCGATGGCTGATTTCGAGCAGGTCAATTTCAAGATTGGCAAAGCAATTGACGGTCGCGTTGATGTCAACTCCGGCTGGGCGGCGTCTCCGAACCTGGGCATGACTCATTGGGCGACCTTTCAATTGAAGCAACCCCTCAAGAATGAAAAGGGCGTCTTGTTAACCATCAAGCTGGCGCAACAATTCAAGCAAAAGAAACCGTATCGACTTGGGAAGTTCCGTATCTCCGTCGCATCGAGCAAGAAACCGACGGGATTGAGCCTTCCTGACGACCTTAAGGCGCTCCTGAAAACACCTGCCGAAAAACGCTCAGCAGAAGCGAAGGCGACAATTGCGAAGGTCTATCGCATCACCGATGCCGAACTGGTCAAACGCCAAACCGCCCTCAGTAGTGCGAAAACGCCTTTGGTACCGGACAAAAGACGCGTGGAACTTGAACAGGTGGTGAAGCGGTTTGAACAACCTTTGCCACCGGATTCGGAGTTGGCGCGATTGCAACGGGCGATGAAACTCAGCGAGGGCCAGCTTCAGAAGACCAGGCTGGTCGGCATGCAGGACCTTGCCTGGGCACTGTTGAATTCCCCGTCGTTTCTATTTAACCGTTGAGTTCGGTGAAATTGTTTGTCACTGTAAACAGTCAAAGAAAGGTAAATACATGATCAGAATCCCTGGAGATCCCGGAAAAGACCTGTGTGACTCGCATCTCGGCATGACGCGGCGCGATGTTCTTCGCGTCGGCGGTTCGGCCATGCTCGGGCTGTCGCTCGGAGGCATGATGGAACTGCAAACCCACGCCAAAGGCGCCAGCAATAAAGGTGGACGGGGTTGGGGCAAAGCCAAAAATGTGATCATGATTTATCTCCAGGGCGGGCCGAGCCATCTCGACCTGTGGGATCCAAAGGAGGACGTGCCTGATACTGTGCGCTCGGTTTTCAAGACCATTCCGACAAAGATTTCCGGCGTTAAATACACCGAGTTGCTTCCGCACCTGGCGAAGGTGAACGACAAGTTTACCATGATTCGTTCGCTCAGCTATACTCCCAACGGCCTGTTTAATCACACGGCCGCTATCTACCAGATGATGACGGGCTACACGACGGACAAGGTCAGCCCGTCCGGTCAATTGGAACCACCGAGCCCGAAGGACTTTCCGAATTTTGGATCCAACATCATTCGCCTGCGTCCACCAACGGAGCCAATGCTTCCATTTGTCATGCTGCCCCGCCCGTTGCAGGAGAGCAACGTCGTTGGTAAGGGTGGCTCAGCTGGATTTCTCGGCAAGGCCTTCGACCCGTACACGCTCTATCCGCCCGGCGACGACATGGACATGGCGAAGATGGACAAGATCAATATCGACGACTTGAACCTGCGCCCGGACGTTTTCTCCTACCGCCTCGAGCGCCGTGCCCGTATGCGGGAGGAAATCAACAAGGCAATGCCGGATCTTGAGAAAGCCGTCGAGGACTACAATCTCAACCAGTATTACAAGCAGGCATTGAATCTCATCGTCTCTGGTCGCGCTCGCAACGCCTTTGATCTGAAACAGGAGTCCGAGCGGGTGCGAGATCGGTTTGGTCGGAACACGTTTGGTCAGAGCTGCTTGCTCGCCCGCCGGTTGGTGGAAGCCGGGACGCGGGTGGTCGAAGTGGTATGGCCGAAGGTGGCCAATTCTGACAACCATTCCTGGGATGTTCATACTGGTCTGAATGAACGTATGCGAGATCGATCAGCACCAATGCTGGACCGCGGTTTGAGCGCGCTCATCTCGGACATGGACGAACGCGGCCTTTTGGAAGACACGCTGGTGCTTGCTGTGGGTGAGTTCGGACGCAGTCCGCAAAAAGGTGTTTCGACTTCGGGTAACAGTAATAGCGCGGACGGTCGCGACCACTGGCCTTATTGCTATACCGGCGTGATTGCCGGCGCTGGCATCAAGCGCGGTTACGTTCACGGCAAGTCAGACAAGACCGGTTCCGCGCCGCTGGAGAATCCGGTGCACCCGACCCAGTTGCTGGCCACGATCTACCACGCTTTTGGCATCGATCCGGATACCATTGTTTACAACCACCTGAACCAGCCGCGCGAACTGGTTAAAGCGCATGCCGTAAACGAGTTGTTTGCATAATTACACCATTTGCCCCCGCAGCCGGAGTGAGACTCCGGCTTTTTTGCGAATAAGATGAATTCGGATTCCTTCTAAGCTGAAATCTTTTTTGCCAAATCCTTGAAACAGTCGGGACTTTCCCGGTAAAAAGGGTGGCACTTAAACCGAGCTCAAACATGAAAAGACAAACCCTGTTGTTGGGAACCATTACTGGAATAGCCTTGCTGGCCGGCGACGTGCGCGCAGCGGGAAAGATTGACTTCAAAAAGGATATTGCACCGATCCTGGAAAAACGTTGCGTGGAGTGTCACGGAGCGGACAAGGACAAGGGTGATCTGCGCCTTCATACCAGGAAGGATGCGATCCGTGATGAGATTATTATTCCGGGTAAGTCGGACAAGAGCGAGATGGTAAAGCGCGTGACGCTGCCCAAGGATGACGACGACGTCATGCCGCCGAAGGGAGAGCTGTTGACCAAGGCACAACAGAATCTGTTGCGTGAGTGGATTAATCAGGGCGCGGTCTGGCCGAATGGCGTCACGCTCAATAAGGGTGGTGTCGCCGGCAAGGCCGATGAGGGTCCTGGTCCGGCTGCGACCGATGACGAGAAGAAGGCGATTGCCGAGTTGGAAAAACACGGTATCAGCGTTCGACAAATTGCCCAGAAGTTGAACTGGACCTATGCGAACCTTCGAGTTGTCGGTACGAATTTTGAAGCCAAAGTGTTCGGTCTATTGAGCCGCGTCCAGACGATGCAGGAACTGAACGCGGCCGGGGTGATACTCAGCGATGCGGATCTTGTTAATATTGCCAAACTGAAAAATTTGCAACGACTGCACCTGGAACACACGACTGTCACGGACAAGAGCATCGGAAGTATCAAGGGGTTGACTGGACTCAAATACTTGAA
>CALBIE010000376.1 GCA_937893495.1 uncultured Verrucomicrobiales bacterium
CAGAACCACCCATCGAAATCCACGGAAACCGATTGGCAAATCCACGTTTCTGCGGCATGAATGCCGCGCTCCATCTGCATCGTTCCGGTTAAGAGCGCGTCGATTCCGGAAATTGAATTACTCGCCAGCGCGTTCACCCTTCTGCCAGGTTAAGTCGGTTCCACTCCTTCTGCGCCGGTGGGTTTTCATTGCTTCACGTTTTTCTTTTGCCGCCAACCGTTGGGGTTTTTCGGCACACCATTTAATAATCCACCCCAATCCGCCAATCAAACCACCGATCAAAACGACACCCAAAAGTACGCCCATCAGAATCAATTTCCATTTCGCCGCGGGCGCTGGAAAGTAAAACGCCTCATGCACCGCAATCAGGGATACTGCGGCAAACGCACAAAACACCATGCGAATCCCCAGCAAATACGAAAATACGCCACGCGTCGGCGGATGCTCTCGTTTGCGCCTCTTCCTGCGACGCGATGGTGAATTGGATTGCGTCGGACTCTCATTCGAGACCGGGCCAAAGTTGATGTCCTCGTTCACTTTCATCCCCACGATTTCGCACGAGGTTAAAGCGCTTTTTCAAATATGGAACAAAGAGTTTTCAATATCTGCACACGTGCAAATTTCTTGTTGTTGCCGGCAATTAGATTCCACGGCGCGTCAGCTGTGCTGGTGCGGAATACCATTTCATCAACCGATTTTTCGTAGGCATTCCACCGCTTCCGGTTTCGCCAGTCCTCCTCGGTAATTTTATGCCGTTTGTAGGCAATTTCCTCACGCTTCTTGAACCGGGCCAATTGCTCCTCCTTGCTGATGTGCAGCCAGAATTTCCCGATCAACATGTCATGTCCCAGTAATTGCGCCTCGAAATCGTTAATTTCGTCATACGCCCGCTGCCACTCTTCCGTCGAAGCGAATCCCTCCACGCGTTCAACCAGCACCCGCCCGTACCAGGAACGGTCGAAAATGGTCATCATTCCGGCACGGGGAAGTTCGCGCCAGAATCGCCACAGGTAATGATGTTCTAATTCCTCGTTTTTCGGTGCGGCAATCGGCACCGTTCGGTACAATCGCGGATCGATCGCCGCCGTCACTCGACGAATCGCGCTTCCCTTGCCGGCCGCATCCCAACCTTCCAAGACCAGGACAGACGAAATCTTTTTCTGATGCGCCGCCCAGACCAGGCGATTCAAGCGCGCTTGTTGTGTCGTTACGGCCTTTCGATAATCGCCATCCTCGATCGTGCTATCTAAATTCACCTGAGCAAGCGATGAGGGTATTTTCACGCGCTTGCCTTCTGTGATTCGGGGAGCAGTCACGTACTTCCGGATCTTAACGGCCTCTTCCATTCGTTCGACCAGTTGGAGCAAGACATTTGACTCGCATTTCGCTCGTGACGTAGCCGGAATCACGCGCCACGGGGCGTCCTGAGGATCCGTCGTCGTCAATGCCAACTTGCTGGTCTTAATGAAATCATCATAAAGGGAGTGATGTTCCCAGTCCTGTGGAAGAACTCGCCAGTGACTCAAGGGGTTATCCTCCATGTCTCGAAGCCGTTTTCGTTGAGCCTTTCGTGACAGGTGCAGCCAGAATTTCAGGATAACGAATCCATCGTCGCAAAGCATTCTTTCATGAGAAGCGATTCTTTCGAGCGTGCGTCGGAATCGTTTCTTTCCCGTTTCACCATAGACGCGTTGGAGAATCGGCCCCGTGTACCAACTGCCGAACAGAATTGCGACTCGCCCCTTGGCCGGCAAGGCTCGCCAATAACGCCAATAACGTGGGCGTTCCAGTTCCTCCGGGCTCTTGGCCATGAACGCATGGGTGTCCACGCCCCTCGGGTCCAACCATTCATTAAGACGATGGACCAGTTCGCCTTTGCCGGCACCGTCCACGCCAGAGACAATGATAATAAGCGGCACCCGGGCCTCTCGCAGGGCGAATTGCGCGTCGAGCAATCGAGCTCGCAACTCAGCGCGCTGAACATCCAGTTCCGCGCGTGAAAGTTTTCGATTAACGTCGGGTGCCATCGTCATAAAACATTTTCACTCAGCGAATCCGTCACGGATTCTGCCATCTGCTCGTAGAGTTCCAAGTCAATTGGTAGTTGGAAATAGCTCGTATATTTCACCATCGAATTCATTATCGGGCCACGGTATCAGGCCAATGATTGAACGCCTACGGCGAGTGATTCGTCAGGTATTTCACAACTATGCAGAAACGAAAACATTCAGGCGTTACACTTGTTCCCATCCTCGCGCTGGTGACGCTGTTCACAGGTTGCTCGACGTTCAACCGGGACTGGCAAGCGGCGGCAAAGCTCCCCGCGCCCGCCGGCAGCATCGAAGGCGCCTGGGACGGCACCTGGAAGAGCGATCACAACGGGCACAATGGCAACCTGCGCGCTATCATTACCAGAGTGGATGCAAATACGTACCAGGCTCGTTTCCGCGCCAAATACATGACGGTTCTGTCATTCGGGCAAGAAACAAGATTGACCGGTACAAAGGCAGGCAATGCCCACGAATTCGCCGGCCAGAACGATCTCGGAAAGGCTTATGGCGGAATCTATTACTACCAGGGGAATGCGACCCCCGAACGATTCTTCAGCACTTACAAGTGCTCCATTGATCACGGCACATTTCAAATGACGCGCCCGAAGTAGGCGATTTGGGAGTCTATTTCAGTTTGCTGTTAAATCGATTCAACGTGTACCAACACGTTTCGTGAAGCAGTTTCATTCCCGATTGGCTCTTGAAATTCTCCAGTCGAATCCTCGTTACGAATCCCTCCCGCAGCCCGGGAATCTTCAGGCTCAGAATCCGTCTGTCATCACTATATTGAATCTCCCGGGAAATCAATTTACTCGACGTCGCGGCTTTTTTATCGCGGTCATCACCACGCGGTTGTTGATAATCGAATTGACGGAGACCGATAGAGTTGAAAGCACCTACCGTCCGTGCTGCAACCGGCATGGTGAAGTGAATCTCGAGCCCGTCGCTCGTCGCGCGAACAGAATGGATTTCAAACACTTCCTTTTCGTTCCAATGTACGCGGAACAACTCCCCACTGTCTTTCTTGCGAACAGACGATGCCGTCTCTCGCCAACCGCCAACAAAAAGTGTGTTTCGCTGACAGAATACCATCTGCTTCGGAGTCGTATTCAGGTTCTGTAGAAACGGGATGACCATCCCCTGCCATTCTCCATCGACCTGCTCCAATGCCACCCGTAAAACTTGGTTTCCTGAATCGTCCGCAACGAGTATTTGTCCGTTGAATGGTCCGCAACGATTGGTTGGAATTGTCGCCAGACCGGCTACGGATTTGACGACCTCTTCGGGGAACCAGACAGCAGGTGCAACAGGTTTCCCGGGATGTTCAAACTCGTCTCTTGGCCACGGTGTCGAAGCGGGAGAACCGTAGAATCTGCCAAGGCGTAAATGGTCCAATCGTGCGGCGAGATGCCAATCATTCCGATTAGCAGCAACAAAGATATCGCGCTTTGCACCCAATTCCGCGAATCCGGTCGGCGAAGCGAATCCCGCCCCGATTCCCTCGAACTCATCTCCGTTGATATCTGTTCTCACCGACCAACCTCGAAAGGGGGCATCCCATCGGCATCGATTTCCACCGAGAAAAGCATACAGAAATCCTTCCGCATCGACCGCCGGCCCGATCGCAACCGCCCGGTGGTCTCCGTTGAATCCCCAACGTTGTGTCAGGTTTTCCTGGAAATCCGCCGCACCGTCTTGATCCGTGTCCCGAAGACGCGTCAGCTCACCGCCTTGCATCGCGTAAATCACACCATCGATCACCCTTAATCCTCCCGGTTGTATCAGACCGCGGGCGAATAGTCGCATGCGCGGCGTTACCTCGTCAGATTCAGGAGTCTCGATAATCCAAACTTCACCCTTCCGCGTAGCTATTGCCAATTCTCGATTCGTCGTGAAATCCATTCCCATTACGTCGAATTCCATCGCTGCCGGAATCAGCAGTCGTTGAACCCCGATTGCCGGATGTGTTGAAGAACGAGTCCTTAAAAAATTAGTGGTGTTGGTCAGCGCAACAATGGCAGTCACGGCATTCGTTGGCGCTCGGATGATTCGACCAAGATCGGGGCGAGCTACTTTCGCAAAACCGAGAATGCGGTACGCGTTTAATGCCTCCGTCTGATTGGGACAAATCACGTTGAGGATTTCCAATGAAATCGCGCCTCGATGAGGCGGAATATCCAGCACGGATTGCGCCTGCTTTCCAGACAACTTAGTCTCTACAAATCCATCTGCAGCCGAATCAGCCGAATTCAGGCGCACCGTGTAATCGACCTCACCGACCACAGGATTCCATTCAAATGCGGCTCGCCCACGAGCCAGACACAGCAGGAAGTCATTCTTGCGCCGGATCAATGCCCCGTTAACCTCAGAATCCAGAGCAATCAGTTCACCAGGTTCCGCATTGCACAAAATGCGACAATTGATCGGGCGCAGGTCCGATTTCCAAACGGCGGCCAATGACCTCAAGTCCGTTAATGTTCATGTGAAACGGCGTCTCGATTACCCGGGTCTTTCCCTCCCGGCTGAATGGCAAGTCATAGACCAATGTCGTTTTTCCATCGCGGTTACTGATCCCAACAAATTTTGGACGCACGGGCATATCTGAAAGCATGTTTCTGGGCGGAGCACCGATTGTCCAGGCGAACAACTGCGGATTGGAAATAAGAAGCCGTCCGGAGATGTCTGAAAGATACCGGTTGTCTAGCGAACCGACTGGAAACGATGGAACCTTCAATCGTTCACCTTTCCAGACGGAGTGGACATTCAACAGCTCCGGATCAAAGGCGAAGAACACATCGTCCTTGAGAGGGATGACAATGCTTCGCGCCGCTTTTGCCATGGCAATGCGCTGGAAATGAAGATCGGCAGGACGGATGACCTCTTCACCAGAAACAGCCGGTAAGGCGAACACCAGAGATCCGATAATAGCGAGAAATACCAGCCTCATTGGTATCTGGTCATGTGATGCAGTCGCGTCCATCCGACAAACGCGAACCGCATCGGTCGCTGTTTGCAGGCCGGAAACAACAAACCGCCAGGCATGATTTCAGTGAAAGTTCGCATCGATCAAGACCTTTGGTTCGTCACCCGTTCGCCCGGGAAAAAATCAGCCTATCAGTCCCGGCTAACCTCCGTCTGCGCTAATGGTAAAATGATCGTTTGATTACAGCAGCGGCCCGCCCAACGTACCGGGATCGTAGTAGCCTGAGTCCTTGGATTCGGTGGCCTTGGGTTTCGGTGCCGCCGTCAGGGTCGGCTTGACTTTCATCATCGGTTTCGCAAGTGGCTTCAAGGGCGCTGGTGCAGGTTGCAGAGTTTTCTTCGGGGCCGCTTTGGATTCGGCAAAATCTTCCGGTCGGAGTAAGACCGTCTCTTCCTGCGTCGGCTTCAAATCTCCTGGCCGCACAAACACCGTAGCGCCTTCCTCAGGGGAGGATTCCTTGTCTGCCGCTTTTCCATCAGCGGATTTAGCGAAGTCGGCCTTCGTCAACATCACCGTTTCTTCCTGAGTTGGCTTCACATCACCCGGCTTCACAAACACCGTTGCACCCTCCTCGGGGCGGGACTCTTTGGTCACCGGTTTTCCGCCTGCGGATTTGGCGAAATCGTCCTTTGTCAACATGACTGTTTCCTCCTGGGTGGGTTTGACATCACCCGGTTTGACAAAGACGGGCGCTTCGTCCTCTGCCGATTCCTCTTTCGCCGATTTGGAGTTCGGCGCGGGAGCGGGTGCCGTCTTGATAATCTTCTTCGCCTGTGGAGCGCTCTCGCGCGCCCTGCTGGTAATCTCATCGGTTTCGTGTGGACCCGAAGCAGCAACAGCGGAGGCCTCTCGTTGCTTGCGTGCGAAGTGAACAAAGAACGCCAACAGGAAGAAGAACGACACGATTCCAACTCCAACCCACTTTGCCTTGGCCCAAACTGTCCAGGCCGCACCCATCGCTACCGCAATCACACCGACGAACATCAGCAAATTGAACAGGAATCCGCCGAATCCACGGAGTCGCTGGTCACCCATCACTTTTTTGTTGTTGATGAGCAGAAAGAAGCTCAAGTAGGCAATCGGCAGCAATGTCCAGCCGAACACGGAAGTCGGGACAGCCATCCAGAATTTGGCTTCTCCCGTGAAGAGGAATGGCCCTGCAACACCAATCGCCGGCAACATACACCCGAATCGATGAAACCAGCCCGTATGAGGGAGCCCAAAAACTTCACAAACGGTAAAACCACTGATCAACATCAAAATGATAATGCTCGAAACCGCCATGCCAAGAACGCCGATCCCGAAGATATAGTGAGAGGCATCATTGCCAGTCAGCGTCTTGAGTGAAGATGCTAATTGAAACGCGTCACGATCGACCAGCATTGCGGCGAGTTGCCTATCCGCGTCCGGAATCTTCTCCAACCGTTCCGACACAACCGTCTTGAGCGGCACAAGTTTCTCCAAGGCGGTTTTCTCTTCAGTCGATAGGTTTTCCTTCTGCAACATCGCTTCCGCCTCGGAGCCCATCGCAGCTCGGGCCTCCAATTCGGCCATTCTTTCTGTACCGAGTTCGTTTGCCAGACGCTTTTTCAGATTCTTCTGGAAATTGCCAGCCATCACTTTGTCTGAACCATCGAGAGCCGCGGGTTCTGGTTTGGTATGAAACTGCGCAGCCGAAGCAATGACCACGCAACTGGTGGCAATGATAAACGGAATCGCCAGGCCGATGCTCAAATCAAATATCGCCAATCCGCGTGATTCGCGATCCCATCCTTTGCGCAACATCGAATACGGCAGCAGAAAGGTCATATTAATCCCCACGGCCGTCGCGGCGGCCGTGATC
>CALBIE010000377.1 GCA_937893495.1 uncultured Verrucomicrobiales bacterium
AGCCTGGGCCAGCATCAGTAGAGTTTGCAACCGTTCGACCGTGGTCGCCGAGGTCTTGGCGACAAAGCCACGGGCATGAGCGAAGTGCACGTCTGTTTCGGACGCAATTTGTGACATGTTCACGCCTTGATGATCGCGATATCGCGAGAGCCCGTACCCTTCGCCGCGTCGATCCGGGTAAACCAGCGCCACGATCTCGCCGCCCTTTCCGATTTCTTCGACGTATCGTTCCATCCCCATCGACGGCTCTTTAGGCAAGGGTTCGGTCCGTTTGAGAAACAGTGCTTTCAGCGAACCATGCGAACCTTCAACAGTCCAGACCTCCGAATGTTGACCAATGAAATCCAGGCGTTCGCGCAGCGACTTGACGAAACTCAACAGATCTTCGCCGACCAATCGCATCATTTCCCAGATGAGATCACCCGGCTTCAGAGTCGTTTCGAGCGCGAATCGTCGCAACAAGGTAACATCCATGGGCGAGTTCAATTGGTTGATCACCCGGCGTTCAACGCCCAGCCATTTGGCGGTATCTCCGGCCCCGCGCGCATCGAACCATTCCGCCGGCTCGAGCCATTCGCAGAATTTCAAGGCATCCTCGTAGATTCCAAGATGTTGGAGCACCAGGCTGAGTGAACAGGTGGGCTCATGATCCCGGGGAAATTGGTGATGGTCAAAGTTTCCCAACTCCGGTTCGTGGCGCCCGCCGACATCAACCAAACAGACGTCTGGATCGTTCAATTCCCCGTCCGTCGGATCACGGCGCACGATTGAGACGCCATGGGTCGCCACCAACAATCCGCAGGCCAGAAAATCGTCCTTATGCGCACCGCCTGGATGCGTCAGTATATATTTGATACTCATCAGTTTAATCGGGCGGTGAGCTTATGGAAGAACCCCGACTCTGCGAGAACAAATTATTTCGACTTCAAGCAATCTGATTCCTGTCGGCAAGTGGTCGGTAGCCGAGCCCCGGTATTTACACGCTGAATTAACCGGTCCACCAAAGGCACGACCGGGCGACGGACGGGACGCCGCTATGGTAGCGCAGGCTTCCTGGAAGAGTGGATCGGCTACCAGTCCTGGACGACTGGGTTCACTCCAAAATACTTGCTGGCTAAACAAATCCAGCAACCTTGGGGAAGGGCGGGCGAAACGTCTGCGCTACTATTTCCGCGGCGGCCGATAGTCAGGATGATCTTTCGGGAGATGATGTCGGCGGGCTTTGGAACCGCCGCCATTCCAGATGTCATATTTCGGATCGGCGTAGCGATTGAAGAACACATCGAGTCTCCCGGCCATAAGCTTTTGAACCGAAGCGTGTTGCGGTTGGCCGAACAGGTTGAAGCGTTCGTGCGGGTCGTTCTTCATATCGTAGAGTTCGCCCGGCCCCTCGGGCGAACGACGCGCGACATATTTCCAATCCTCGGTGCGGACGGAACGGCAGCTTTCCATCTCGTAATACATGGCCGTCTCCCAATCAATTTGCTGGCCACGCAAGATTGGCGAAAAGTTTCTCCCGGGCAGTTTCGGCTTTTGCGGAATCCGATGTTTCAATCCGATATAATCCAGCAGGCTGGGCAGGAAATCGTAGTTGCTCACCATCGCCTCACTTTTCCCCGGCTTGATGCCGCCAGGATGCCGGAAGATGAGTGGCACCTGCATCATGAGGTCGTGAGCAGCCATGGGACGTGTATGATCACCCATGCCGAAGAAACCGTTTTGCCCGCCCATCCATCCTTGATCGCCGGCAAAGACGACGAGCGTATTTTTATCCAACCCATGCTTTTTGAGCGTATCAAAAATGGCACCTACGCCATCATCCACGCCACTCACTTCGGCAGCCACGCGACGGATGCTGACGATGTTGTTGTGATATTCGAGATTGGAGAACTGCCACGGATGCACTTTATCGCGCGGAAAGGAAGGCAGATACTTATCCGAATAGTATTCCGCCCAGCGATTCTTCGCCGGTCGCAACAGGAGACGACTCAGGCAGTAAGGCCCGTTGTAAGCGAGATAAAGGAAGAACGGCTTGTCTCCGTCCTTGTTCTGCTCAATAAATTCTATTCCCTTGTCCGTCCACAGATCAGTCATGTACCTGGGCGACTTATCGATCACTTTCCCGTTCAGAATCACCGGGTCATTGTACATGCTGCTCGTTCCGCCGCGCGGCATCGTCGCCCAATAGGAAAAGCCGTCCTGCGGATTGATGTTGTCGCCGAGATGCCACTTGCCGCTCAACCCGCAGACGTAGCCTTCCGAGTGCAGAATGCGTGGCAACGTGTCGAATTCCTTGAGTGTGTAATAGGCCTCCGGTCCCATCATGTATTTGCCATCGAGAAAAGAGTGCACGCCGTGCTGTGACGGAATGAGTCCCGTCAAATACGTCGCACGAGTCGGAGAGCAAACCGGGTTGCTGGCCATCGCCCGCATGAATTGCATTCCCTCCCCGGCCATCCGGTCGAGGTTTGGTGTCTGAATGTCTTTGTTCCCGTAGCAACCCAAAGTCCACGCGCCGTGATTGTCCGTGAGGATGAAGATGACGTTCGGACGTTTTGCGGCGAAGGCGTGGAAAGCAAACAGGAACGATAGAAAGAAAGCCGCGCTATGGGATCTCATGCCCAAATGGTCTAACGCCTCCCATTCGGCTTGGCAACGGATTGTTTATCGAATCGAAGAAACCAGCCGCCGGCAATGTGCGGCCAAACAATGTCACCAATATTCCTACAGCCGAGCCAGTCGATAGAAGGCATGATTCCCAATCGTGATGACCGGATTCCGCCCCCTCGCCCACCAGGGCGTTACTTCCTTGTGCGCGAAGTGAGTCGCGCCACGAGTAATGTTGTCGAGATCCTCGGGGCGATTATAAGCCCGACGAGCGATGCGCACGGCAGTTTCAAAAAGTGAATGCTTGTGAAACTTCTTCAGCAACGCATCGCGACTGGTGCCATTCAAACTGGTAAACGTTCCCGGCTCGATCACGGAGAGCATACTCACGCCCTTCAAGTCTGCCCGACGACGAATTACTTCAGCCACGGCCGTCATTCCTTTTTCACCCTCGCCACGCGCTTCCGCCAACAACACGGCTGCCACCACTTCCTGTCCATACGTCGCGGCATCGACACGGGCGGAAAACGGCAATGTGCAGATTGCTGCAATCGCAGCTAACAACCATCGCTCTAAGTTGGTCTGATTGGTCAGCAAGGTATTGGTCAGGCAAGTGGATAAGTATTCGATACTGAACCGGAAAAGGCCGGCACCATAGGTGCTGAAAAGTTCATTTCAACCCTAAAATCAAGGCATTTTCTCGAATTCCACAAAGAAACATCGTCTTGGGTTCTGTAACTCCATGGTAATCAACACCTTATCCAATTCAGCTTCAAAAACCGGCATTGCCCACAATTGTAACCTTGTTACTTTGTCGCCGTGATATACGACGCATCACTGGACGAACTGCAGCAGAAGACCTGGGATGGGAAACGCATCACCCCCGCCGACGCCCGGCGACTCTATCGCCTCCCGTTTGAGGAACTCGGCGCGTTGGCCGACCATCGCCGCCAACTCGCCCGCCAACCCGCACACAATGGTCACGGCAACGAGATCGTTACCTACATTGTCGATCGCAATGTCAACTACACCAATGTGTGCAATGTGTACTGTAAATTCTGTGCCTTCTATCGCACGGAGAAAGACGACGACGCCTACATCATTACGCACGATGAGATGGATCAAAAGATAGCGGAGACGGTCGCGCTCGGCGGCACGCAAATCCTCATGCAGGGAGGCCACCACCCGAAGTTATCGAAACAGTGGTATCTCGATTTGCTGGCGCACATCAAAGACAAGTGGCCGCAAGTCAATGTGCATGGATTCAGCCCCAGCGAGTTTGTCGCGTTTTCCGAGTTTTTCGATGAACCCGTCGAAGAGGTTATTCGCGATTTTGCCAAAGCCGGTCTCGGTTCAATTCCCGGAGGCGGTGGTGAAATTCTCGTGGACCGGATCCGTCAACGCATCTCCCCGCTCAAGGCGATGACCGATGATTGGCTCGGAGTAATGGATACGGCGCATCAACAAGGTCTCGCCTCGACGGTTACAATGATGTTTGGCCATGTGGAGACGATCGACGACCGCATCGAACATCTCGACCGCACGCGTGCGCAACAAGACCGTTCATTGCAGCGCCTCGTGGACGTCGGCAAACTCGAATCTCGCAACTCCCGACTTGAAGCGGCAAGTGACTTCGCCAACGCACTCGAATCCGGAGCATTAACCGGGGGCGCGTTCACTGCGTTTATCGCGTGGAATTTTCAGGCCGAGAACACGAAACTCAAAGCGCCGACCGTCGGCGCGAATGAGTACCTGCGGGTACAGGCGCTGGCGCGCATTTACCTGGACAACATCCCGAACATTCAAAGTTCATGGGTTACGCAGGGACTCGATGTCGGCCAGGTCGCGCTCAAGTATGGCGCGAATGACCTGGGTAGCATCATGATTGAAGAAAACGTTGTCTCGCAGGCAGGCACAACATTTCGCATGGGGGTGCCGGACATGCAGCGCCTCATCACCGAAGTCGGTTACGAAGCCCGCCAGCGCGACAACTGGT
>CALBIE010000378.1 GCA_937893495.1 uncultured Verrucomicrobiales bacterium
CCAACGATTGCCTCCCCCTGGCTGCCTGATCCGAAGAATTCTGTCTCACACCCTCACTACTCGACGTAAGTTCTTTTTCCTGTTCAACTTACGTCGAATGGCGTTACATATAACCTCGTTTTGTCTGATCAGATCAACATGAGTCAAGTGAGCGTTGAGTCGGTGACACGCCGAAGCTTTGTACGCTCGATTGGGTTGACTTTGGCTGGCATGGCCGGTTCGGCTGAATGGGGCAGGTTGGACGCCGCTTCTCCCGGCGTGCGAAGGCATCTCGTCGTTAAAGGAGATACACTTTCTGAGATCGCTGCAAAGCATGGAACGACCGTGACGCAGTTGAAGGGAATGAATGGTCTGAAAAGCGACCTGATCAAAGTCGGTCAAACCCTCGTAGTCGGCAAAGGATATCAGTTTCTGAAACCGGGGCTTGTGCGGGTTCGCAATCTTCGGCGCAGTCAGTGGCGTAATATCATCGGGCACCACAGCGGAATTCGGTATGGCAATGCCAGTATTTACGGGAAGGCTCATCGACGCCGGGGCATGGAGAACGGACTGGCTTACCATTTCGTAATCGGAAATGGCCTGGATAGTGGCGATGGCGAAATTGAGATTGGAGATCGCTGGAAACGTCAGATTGAGGGCGGCCACGTCAGCCAGCGTAAATACAATCTGAACTCAGTCGGCATTTGCGTGGTCGGGGATTTCGAAAAGACCGCGCCGACGAAAAACCAGATGGCGGCCTTTAAGGAACTGGTCGCCTATTTGAAATATGATTCGTTGTACGGTCGCCCCCGGTTTCTGGTTCACAAGGAAGTGAAGAATGAACAGACCATTTGTCCGGGAAAACACTTTCCGATTCGGGAGTTGCACAAACAGTTTGGCTGAACCTCCGTTTAATCGATCGCGCGCGAATTTTTTACTCGGCGGCTTTCTTTGTGTAAGCGCTTAGGTTGTTCACACCGGCGGATTTAGCGGCATCCATTATTTTCATGATTTCCCCGAACGGTGCCTTAGCGTCGGCGCGCAGCGCGACGGGGGTTTTCGGATCTTTTCCAATGGCCGTTTTGAGGCCTGATTGGATTTGCTCAATCGTTGAAGATTTTCCGTTGAAGTAGAAAAAGGGCGGCTCCTTGGTCACCTCAATCAGCAGTGGATTCCGGTTTGTATCACTGGGCGCGCCTTGTGAGGATTCCGGGAGTTCCAGTCGAACGGCGCTGGGGCGCTTGAACGTCGTCGAGGCCACCAGAAAGATGAGCACGACGATCAACACGTCGATCAGCGATACGATGATGACCGCCGGCGGTTGGCGTCGTTTGCGGTTGGTGAACTGCATGCTCAGGAACGATCCGCAGCACGGTATTGCCGCTGAAGAAATTCATCGCAGATGGTTTCCATCTCCACGGCCAGTGTTTCGACTTTCTTACTGAAGTAACTCCAGAAGATGACGGAAGGAATCGCCACCAGCAATCCCATCAGAGTTGCCCGCAACGCCAGTGCGATGCCGGTCGCAAATCCGGCATTGTCGCCGCTCATGCCGGAGACCCCCATGCTGTTGAACAGGAGGATCATTCCAAAGATCGTGCCGACCAATCCGAGTAGAGGTGCGATGCCGGCGACAATTTCCAGCACGACCAGGCCCCGTTCCATCTGGGCGACCTCATGGCGCGCTTTGGTCTGAAGGGCGTCGATGTTTTCTGGTTTCGGACAATCGAGATGCGAGGCGGCCACGAGAATGAGTCGGGCAATGGCCGAGGGGTTCAATTCGCAGACCTTGCGCAGTTTGGGAAGTTCCTTTTGGGTTTTGCATTCGGCGATGGACTCCTCGACCGCGCGGGGAATGACCCGCGACCAGCGCAGGGCCAGCGAGCGCTCGATGATATACGTCAGGCTGACGATTGACGTCAACGTGAGTACAATCATTATAAACGTTTCCATATCCGCGGATGATTCAAGAGGACAAGCGCCCCGAAGTGCAAGTTGTTTTGAAACCGGTTGAAAGCGATTGCCGCTCCGTATCACGCCGTTGCAAAACTAATCATCTGGTAGCAGCCGACGTAAGGAGGCTCACTTTTCCCGGGAAAAAACAGGCCTGCCAACGAACGGGTTGGCGATTATGGGGTGAGTCTCCGACCCGCCGGTCCGGGGAACCTCTGGTTCCCCGGACATATCCGGGCTCAAATGCGTTCCCTGGAACGGCGGCCTCAGAGAGGCCGCAACCGGCAGGTCGGAGACCTGCCCCACGCCTCGAAGCTCCGCCACCGAAGAACCCGAGTTTGATGGCATCTTGCCGCATCTTTTGGCGCTCGGATTCTCCTTGCGTCGGCTACATTTTGAATGGACTGATACGGCTCCCGAGCCCAATCAGTAGTGAAAGGTGAACGTAACGTCGCGGTAGTCCTGCTGAAATTGCCGGCGCATATCGCTGGGCCAGCGGGCGTATGGCGAGGGTTCCGAGATAGCCATCTGGCAAAAAACAGTCAGGATTTCGCCCACATTTGATTCCACCACTTCGACATTCGTAACCCGGCCATCATGATGCTGGCGAAACTTGATTATCGCGTGACCGCGCGGGGTTGAGCGGCCGCCCATGAGTTGAAACCACTTCTGCTGGATTGCGTGGGTCAAACTGGCGTCGTACCCGCCGAAAGAGGTGCCCATGACGTCGAGAGATGCGACGCCTCGTCGCTGAACGCCCCCATCCTGTCGCATGCGCTCGCCGACGAGCATTTTCGCGGCAGCACTCCGTGCGCGCGCTTCGCTCAGGGTCCGCGGGCGCGGTTGCTCTTGCGATGTTTTCGGCGCGGGCTTCTGAATCGGTATCAACGGCTTGGCCGGTGCAATCGCCCTGGGCGGCTCGACCTTCGGTTGTTCCGGCGGCGGTGGCACCGCCTTCATTTTCTCAACCTTCGGCTGTCTGGGTTGAGGCGGCTTCAAAGGAGGAAAGGGGGTTTTTGCCTTGGCCATTTTGACCGAGGGTGGCTTCGGAACCGGTCTGGGCGTCGGCTTGAGTGGCAATATCGGTTTCGGTTCGGGTTTTGACTCCGACTTTGGCGTTGTCTTGGGCGGCTGTTCTGGAGTCCGTTTGGATTCGGTTTTCGGCGCTGGTTTGGATTCCGGCTGCTTCGGGGGTGTTGGCGCCGTGGGTTTGGATGCGGGGGCCGGAGCAGGTGATCGTTCGCGCGGCACATCCACGACCTTGATGGTTCTGTCCTGCTTTCCGTCGATCTTTGCCTGGTGTGACTTATCAGAAGGATCGGGGTTGGCTGCCAATGAACTTTTGGCGCCGTAGTATTTAGCGTCCTTCGGGGCTTTCTCAGAAACGGCGTTTGGATTGACCTCCGCGAATGTGAAATTCATGGCGCGCTGTTGATAAATCTCCTCCCTGGGCTTTGGCTTTACGATTAACCGTGAAGGATCCAGTTTTTTCATCCAATCCAGTAAAGCGGATTTGCCGGGATCGACCCGGCGACCGATCTCCCAGCAAAAGTAAAAGGCGACGTGCAGAATCAGCGAAAGCACGAGCGCCGACGCGAGGACATCGTTCTCCTCACGCCGTGAACGCTGAATTTTGAATTCCGCCAAAGCCATCTATCGGGCAGAAATATAGGATGGAATCCGCTGATGAGGAAGGGTTGATTGCCTCGCTGGATTCGAGATTTCATAGAGCAATCACACGGCACAGGCGCTGGCTTGGTGCGAGCTGGGCATCCTCCCAAAATCCGTGCGACGCCAATTCGACCGGTTTACGATGGAGGAGAGGGAGCGGTTGCGGTTTGGCAGCGCTGTGTTTCGTCCGTGGCTTCCCACCTGTGGCTGCGAATCCAGTTTGAACGGAGGGAAGGACTTGCTGCTGCGCCGCTTTCCGGATGGCTGACGCGAATCGAAGACCGGACAAATGGGGATCTGGAACCCTTGTATCAATAGTCAAGAACTGTTTAGGAGGTCGCTTACGCCACCGCCATTCGTCGTCGCGAACTGCTTCAGGTGTGCCCCATCGACCTCAACCTTTCGGCCGGGACCCTGCGGGTGTTCGGTAAGGGCGGCAAGGAACGCGTGGTTCCCTTGAGTAAATCAACGGTGATATGGCTCGAACGGTATCTCAAGCAAGGGGACCACTTCTATTTGCTCGAAATATGGCGGCGGAAATCACAAGTTCAATTTACTTCAATTGCAACGATACTGGAATCAGAGTGCCAAATTGGAATGCCGATTGTTACTCGAAGCGCATCAAGCCGTGAGCGATTCCGAAGGAGACCCTCACACACCTGCCGACCACGACCAATCGCGAAAGATCAAACATTCAAAGCGTACACCATGAACATCCCACTCCACCACTTCCTCCGCTTCGCTGCCGCAGGCTCACGCCTTCATGCGCACGGCGTTCACCGGCTTGGGTGGTCTCGTGGCGCTGATGGCTTTCGTGGCGGCAACCATCTCTTCCAACATGCGCAGCTTCTCGCCCACCGGCAGTGCGGCAAGCTGGCGGCGGCGTTCCACCTTCCGGGCGGCGAGCTGGCGCATGAGTTCGGTCATGGGTTGAGATAGGTTTGCTGAAATTTCTGCCATTTATCCATCAGATGATGACGCTCAAGTATAGCCTCGAAAACCGCTGCATCAAGCACTCCGGCTTCCACGAAACGGATCACACGGTCGTGGTCCTTCGGTCTTCCGACCTCGAGGCAGATCGCCGCCAGATGCTCCGCCGTGAAGACACGAGCCAGAACGCCATTCACGTCCCGCTCCACGGCCTGCGCCAGCGCCTCCTCCACCAGCGGCGTCCCGGGTGGCACAAACACCACCGCCCAGCCTTCGATGACGATAAACTGCCCCTGTGGCGCAAAACCCCGTGCGAGCAGATAGTCGTAGATCGGCCCCAAGGTCAGCAAGGAGCCGCCAGGAGCCACCGGCAGCATGACGAAGACATCCAGGTCCTTCGTCGTGATCGGTTCCAGCCAGAAAATCGAACCCACCGCTCCACCAATAGCATAGCGCCCGATGACTCCCTCGGCCTCCATCTGGTTGAGCACGGCAAAAATCTTTTCCACAGGCCCTTCCTACCACGGAATCGCAGACTGGGAACGCTGAAAATCCGCTCCATGAGCGCCGTCAACCGGGCCTGTAAACGGCATACGAAAGAGACTCTTCTCCACAAGGAGAACCCCGACTTAATCTTTCCACTCAAAGGTGGCTGGTTTTCAGCCGCAATTCCCTGGCTTGTTTTGCCCGCAAATTGACAGTGGCGGCCGAGCCGTGTACTTCGATGTAGCCCTTCACATCCCGTTTGGTGTATTGATTGAGCAGGTTTGCCGAATAGTCGTTCGTCCGGAGGTTCGCGCCGCTTGTGTCGCCACCCGCCGCCGCGTAAGTCCGATTGCCGATGTCATCGAACGCATACTCGAATTGTTGCCCTGCCACGTGCGTGCCGTCCGACCACTTGCGCCGACCACTGGTGACCTGACCGAGGGAATCGTAGCCGAAGCTCCAGAACTCGCCGGCCGCATTTGTGAGGGCGGTGCGTTGATTGGCGTCGTTGTAACCGTAGGCGGAACTGACCACGGATGGCGCGGATGCAATCGACGTGAGGCGGTTGTTGTAATCGTAGGTATGGGAGATGGGGTCTTGGGTCTGGCCAATGGGGGTCGAGATTATCCACTTGAGCCGGTTGATGTAATCGCCTGCCCGTGAGATACGCGCAGCATACCCGGCGAGGCAACGTGGCGGCGTCCAAGAACTGGTTTCCTTTGAACGTTCATTCCCACTATCTCACTGGGTAAACCTTGCTCGTGACCATGTTTGTTGTTCCAGAATGCGTGAAGGTAATCTTCTCCAGCAACGGGAAATTTGCAAGACAACTGACCGATGTCACAATCCTTTTGTTTCAACCATCAAGAACTGAACCGCTTACTGCCTCAAAATTCCCCTTGACTGTCAACCTTTAGGACCGACCCCTTTACGACCCCTTTACGCCCGTTCGGTTCGGCAGGGACATCGGTTACACTTTATCTGAGGACATCGGTTACACTTTTCACATTGTTGTTCGTGTTCATTCGGCGGTCAAGGGCAGGGTGCATCGGTTCGTGGAGGCCGCCCCCCGGAGGGGGGGCCGCGTAGCGGCAAGGCCGGAGCGAAGCGATGCACCCTGCTGGGGCGATTGGGTTGCCGAGGCGGTATCATTTTTTGCGGGACGGTTTCGTCGCTCTCCCACGACGGTTGGAACGCGGGTTGTTCGCTGGCCTTACGATGCGTGCGTCGGGCAAGTGGGGCTCGGGCGCGTTGAACTCCAGATCGCCCAGATGCAGATTCGCGTAATGCAGTTCGATGGTGCCTTCTTCATTCTCGCTCAGCCCCACATGGCATCCGGCAAAAATCTCGCCCATGTAGAAGCCCGAGCCCCGGTATGCAAAGTGTCCCGACTGGCTCACCCGTTTGACTTCATGGTTTTCGGGATAGGTCATTTTGTCTTTTTCACCAAGACGATGTTCGCTGCTGCGGTAAATTTCGCCCGGTCGCAGCATGTCCAGTGCTTCATGGGGGCGCTCATAATTGTAAGTTCGCCTCCAGCGCTCAAATCGCTTTTGCTGAGCACACAGATTGCGTGAAGGTGGTTTCGTTGCCTCGGCCTTCAAATCCCGATGCATGCGCTCATGCGATCCATTTTGCTGCGGCGAACCGGGATCGATAAACTCCACCCGGATCCCATTCTCAATCCACCACACACTGAGTGCTGAGAGCCCTCCCAGAGCCATGGATGCAAAGGGCGTGCCGTTATCCACCCGAATGATTTCCGGTAATCCGTGGTAGCGCATCAGCCTCTGGCAGACTCTCAGTGTGCCCTTGAATTGCTGGTTGTCGCAGGCCTGGCAGCCAATCACGTAGCGGCTGTAGCGGTCACAGACGGTGAGCGGATCGCAGCGCTGGCCGTCCTGCAATGTGAACCAGCCCTTGAAGGCCAAGCTCCACACTTCGTTGGGACGACTCGGCTCGGTAAGGTGATCGGGATGAACGCGATGCACCCCTGCCTTACGCCTGCGCTTCTGGCTTAATCCATGGCGATTGAGGATCAGTCCGATCGTGCTCTCGTGGGGAGGAACCTGAACCCCATGCTCCCTCTGCAGCCGGTCCCTGATCTTCTTCGGTCCCCACGTCGGATAATCGCGACGCTCCTTCAGTATCAATGCCTCCACCTCGGCGGTTGTGGTCCATGGGCAATGCCTGGGGCGCCGGCTTCGTTCGAGGAGTCCGCTCCTGCCTTCAGCACCATGGCGCTTCAAATACTTATGGCCGGTCTTTCGGCTGATTCCGAAGTCCTTGCACAGCTCGCTGACTGTAAATCGGCCCGTCCGGGCCAGCGTGACACATTTCTCTTTTTCGCTCATCGGTTCGATTTCTTTCCATGGCACATGCGCCACTCTAAAGTGTTACCGATGTCTTTAGAATATCTGTTACCTATGTCCCCGGTTCGAACCTGGAGCGATTGGACGTCCGGGCCTCCTCGTCTGAAGCCGCAAAGGGGCGCGGCCTTCTGGTCGCAGAGACCTGGCCGGGCGGGAAATCGTTCGAGTCCGCGGGGGAGATCGTTCCAGGCCGACGGTTCCGCGTCCTGAAGGTGCCCAAGGCGAAAAGCTCCCGGAAAAATATTATCAACAAAGTTGACGGTAATGCGCCTCCCTGATAGAGGTCGCAAACCCCAGAGGGACGTGTATGATACGGCGGAGACATAGCGGGAAAAAACGTGGGGCGTTTACGCTCGTGGAACTGCTCGTGACCATCGGGAATTGTGTAGTTGGATATTTTCTCGTTGGCACATTGTGCTTCTGGCCAGTTGCTCTACCCCCCACGGACAATACGCCTACATGAAAGTAACCAGCAATAAGTTTGCTTATGATGTCCTGTTAATCCTGATACTCTACTGGCACAGTCCGATGCTGGCGGGTGACCCGATGAATCTGAAAGTGACCGCTACTGGAGATCTTGCGTTATGGCGAGGCGGAACACTTTTCGAGACTATCGAAACTTGGGCCATTACTGCCTACGCGAGAGCAGATGAATACCGGATAGTTGGCGAAGGTGTGGTAGGCGCGATTCGCCTGAAGCAAGATATTGGGTTTGATGGTGTTGATACATTTTTCCTGAGCGACGGCCGTGGAGCAATCTTGCCGCAAGGCAGTGTCGAGCTTGAAGGAATTGCGTACTCAGGGCGATTTCCCGAGAACTCTTCGATTGTGCTGCAATCGGTGTGGATGGCATTGTGCTCGAAGGGCTACTTTGTTGAACCTCTGCATAGGACGAACTTAAAATTGGACGCCGTGTTAAATTGGTCGCCAGCGGATTTTGTGACAAACGTTGTGGACTACTGGGATGGATCGACGGTTCCAAAGCGAGTTATGGGATGGAGCAAAAACTGGGTCAGAATCCCGGGGAGCGGAGGAGATCAACAATTGAAGCATTATCCAAATGGGTTCAAAGTTTGGGAGTTGGAAACGAGTGATGTAGAGCATATTGGCGAGTTTGTGGTTCCACGACAGATTACCATGCACGGATTTGCACCCCGGCCGCCGGAAACGTCGGAGTCGGGAACTGCGGTGACATTGACAAGGAGAGTTAGAATCTCGGTGGGTAGCGCAGAGGTTGTAAAGCAAGTTTTTAATGTGTTTCCGGATGTTCCCGTTCCGGAGATTTTGGTGGTCGATCGGCGCTTCTTAAGTGAAACCGGACGCCGCGTGTTGATTGCGCATGCGCGAGCTCCAAATATCTGGCCAACAAGAAATTCTCCAGATATGGAGAAGGTACGGGCAAGGGTGCGAGCGATTTCTGCTGCAAACGGAGTTGACCAGGCAGCAGACCAGGCAGCTCCCGTGAATAG
>CALBIE010000379.1 GCA_937893495.1 uncultured Verrucomicrobiales bacterium
CCGGGGCGCGGAATTCATTCCGCTTCAGTTGCCATTTCGAACAGCGGTTACGGCGGGTATTCAAGTGTTCTGGCTGGCGATGTTGCAGCGGACTGAAGTCCGCGCTCCCAAAATGAGAATTGCCGTTTAAAACTCCGCCCGTCCCGGATTCTTCTCACAAACGGATGCAACCGACGTCAGCAGCCTCTGATCCAAACCGCGTCTCAATAAAGCATGGTCTCCCGCTTTCACCCAGCTATGGCGCGGCACGCCTCATCTCGGCTGCAACTCGGAATATATTTTTTTTTCCGAACCGCCTGGCGGTTTCATCCATCCACCGGATCGGCGACAGCAGTGCCAATGCCGGTCGTTCCGTAGCCGTTGCCACAATAGAAAAGCCGCAACTTATTCCCATCGCGCACGACGTGGGGATACTCAACCATCTTGTTCTCCCACGCCGCCTTCCCGGGTGGCATCGACAGGTTTTCGCCGGGTTTCCCGCGATACCACTTCAAGCCATCGCTGCTCGTCGCTTCACAGATTGAGTACGCGCCAAATCGCGTACCGATACCGGCATAGATTGCCCGCCAACCGGCAGAAGTTTTCCAGATATTCAGGGCGATGGTCGCGGCGTTTTCATAAGTGGCTTCCTCGCGCGGCCCAAGCACGACGCGCTTGTCCGTCCACTCAATGCCATCCCGCGAATGAGCGCTGACGGATTGCTTGGCCTGATCGATGCGCAGGTCGCGACTCGGCTTGCCCGTCGCAAGCGTGTAATGCATCCGATAAAGGGTATTACCGTTAGGTTGCGGAACTTCGATCAACGAGCCACCGCCGGCAATTCCCTTGTTGCCCGGCCATTGGTCAAAGCCGTCACCGCGCAGGATCGGTTCGTCCGACAAGCGTTTCCAATTCAACAAATCATCGCTGACCGCCAGTCCGATGCCGGCGAACGATTGCAATCCTCCGCCGCCCCGACTGCGGCCCGTATAATACAAATGCCAGCGGTTCCCGAACCGATGAACGCAGGGCAAAACGCACCAGTATTCATCGAAGGCACCCTTGGCTCCGTTTTCAAACAACGGCCCGTGTCGCTTCCACGCCGTCAAATCATCCTTCGGGCACGTCGCCAGACAAATGCGATGCTGGTGCTGCTTGTCCGCACCGGCATAGAACAACCAGTACTCGTCACCACGCTCCACGATGAACGGATTCATGCAACGGCCCACATCAAACGAACCACCGCCCGGTGGAAAGATCGGATTGCGCGGATCGCGACGCCATTGATGAACGCGGAAGAGTTGGTTGGCGCGAGGCACACTCCGGTTGAAGTCCACCGCTCGCAGATTCCAACGGCCAGCCATCGCCAAAGAACCCATTGCCAGACCAGCCATCGCCTGGCGGCGGTCAACAGGATTTTGAAAAGCATGCATACGAAGAACCGCACCATAGCCAAGTTGTCCCCATTGTCGATTATTCAAGCACCGGGAACGCGCCTGCCTGCGGGACATTACCCACGGTGGGGCGACGCCACGCGGAGCCTCTGACTGGATTCAGATAAGAGGGAAACCAGATCAAAAACTCGGGTTTGAATCGGATTGCCCAACAGCCGCACCTCACAGAAAACGGCATCCTCGAGCGCATCTCTCCCTCTCCATGAACCTGGTAGCAGCCGACGTGAGGAGGCTCATACAACATTGGGCAAAAGAAATCAGAGCCTCCTCACGTCGGCTGCTACAGTTCGAGGGTTCAAAGCGCGAATCCTTCGGAGAAATCTCTCCCTGCGAGGCACGAGCGGGGGGAGGGTTGGGGAGGGGGGCTTCAATCACCGGTCTTGCGATGCGGCAACACTCCGGCGATCTCGACCTGACAGATTTCGAGATGAAACGGGAACCTCCTCTCCCCGGCCCCACTGCCCTCCCTCCATTCTCATGGTGGAGAGGGAGACCAAACGCCGCCTTCAGCCGCATTCCGGCACTTGAATGAAATTGAGATGCACCCGGCATCCTCAAGTCACAACAATGCGGCTTGGAAATTCGCGCGCGCCGGAATAACGTGGCCAGCCTGATTCCTTGCTCACGACTCGCATGAACTTTTTCAAACAACTTTTACGTCCACTCCTTGCCACGCTGGTTTTCCCGGCATTGATTTCAACGGCCGGCGTCAGACCCAACATCCTCTTCATTGCCGCCGATGATTTGCGCCCGCAATTGGGTTGTTACGGCTTCAATAAAATCATTTCACCAAACATCGATTCACTCGCGCGGGATGGGATGGTGTTTGAACGGGCTTACTGCCAGGCGGCTGTCTGCCGCGCGAGCAGACTCTCATTGCTGACGGGTCTGCGACCCGATGCGACTGGTATCCACACGAACGGCGGCGCCCATTTTCGCAAGCGCCTGCCGGACCTGGTCACCCTGCCCCAGCAATTCAAGAACAACGGCTACCATAGCCAGTCGTTGGGCAAGATCTTTCACGGCGCGTTTTTCGTGCGCAGCCAATGGAACGATGTGAAGTCGTGGAGCGTGCCATCGTGGTGGCCGGGACCGCGCTACTACTACACGCCCGAAGGCATCGAGGCGGCGCGGAAGGTTTTCGCCCGCAAACGACCCAACAAAAAGGCCCCGGTGGGTGATTGGGTGAATCACTTTGTGCTGGGTCCCGCCTCCGAAGCGCCGGAGGTCGAAGACAACGTGCTTTACGACGGCCAACTGGCCGACAAGGCGATCGAGACGTTGCGCGAATTGCGTTCGAAAGCTTTTTTCCTCGCGGTCGGTTTCATTCGACCGCATCTCCCATTTATCGCGCCAAAGAAGTATTGGGATATGTATCCGGCCGACGGAATCATGGTCGCAGATAATCAGCATCCGCCAAAGGGAGCACCGAAACTGGCCCTGACCGGCTGGAACCATCCGCGAACCTACACCGATTTTCCGGACAAAGGTCCGGCACCGGACGATCTCGTGCATCGCCTGACCCGTGGCTATGCCGCCTGTGTCACCTACGTCGATGCCCAGGTCGGCCGCATCCTGAAGGAACTCGACCGGCTCGGATTGCGCGAGAACACCATCGTCGTGTTCTGGGGCGATCACGGCTATCACCTCGGCGAAAACGGAATCTGGGGCAAAGCCACGAACTTCGAACTGTCGGCGCGCGTGCCGCTCATTATCAGCGCACCGGGAATGAAAGCGAAAGGCCGCCCGACCCGGGCACTGGTCGAGTTGGTGGACGTGTATCCCACCCTTTGCGAACTCACCGGCCTGTCCTCACCGGGCAGTCTCGCCGGTAAAAGCATGGTGCCGCTTCTGAACGATCCCGATGCGCCGTGGAAACAGATGGCGTTCACCCAATATCCGCGCGACGGAGCCATGGGTCGTTCCATGCGGACGGAACGTTTTCGTTTCACCCAGTGGGCGACCGGAAAAAAGATCGTGGCTGAGGAACTTTACTACTACGAAACGGACCCGGCAGGCAACGTCAATCTTGCCAGTGACAAGAATCATGCGAAGCTCGTCGAAAAGCTCCGAACGCAACTCAAGGCGACCTGGAACCATCCCGTGACCTCTTCGCCATAAATTTGCCCGCGCCCGGCGCATCATCAACCTTCAAACCTCGACGTTTATTCCACCATCTCATGATGTCTTTCAGAATCAATCTCTCCACATCGATTACCCTCACTGCCTGGGCGTTCGTTTTCATTGGCGCACAGTTTCACCCCGTAGCCGCTGCACAAGATTCCGCCAAGTCCGCGGCCTATGGCAAGGAACTGCCGCGTGTGCCGCCCATGTCGCCCGAGGAATCAATGAAGGCGATGGTGCTGCAACCGGGCTTTCGCGTGGAACTCGTCGCCGCCGAACCGCTTTTGCATGACCCGGTGGCGGCCGATTTCGATGCGCGCGGACGAATGTATGTCGTGCAACTGCCGCAGTACAATTCCTACGCCATCAAGGACTTCAAGGAACGGGGCTCCATCGCGCTGCTCGCGGATGAAGACGGTGATGGGCGTTTTGAAAGGAGCACTTTGTTTGCCGATGACCTCGCCTATCCAACGGCGGTCGCGTGCTGGGATGGCGGCGTGTTTGTCGGCGACGCGCCCGATCTGCTCTACCTTAAGGACACCGACGGCGACGGAAAGGCGGATGTCCGCAAGGTCGTGTTGACCGGTTTCGGCAAGGACAAGGCCGGCGAATCGCATCTCAACTCATTCCGCTGGGGCATCGATAATCGACTGCACATCTGGACGAGTCTCTCCGGCGGCAATATCACGGCGGTTGCGAATAAAAAGTCCAATCCCGTTTCCGCCCGGACGC
Source organism: uncultured Verrucomicrobiales bacterium (assembly GCA_937893495.1). Classification (GTDB taxonomy): domain Bacteria; phylum Verrucomicrobiota; class Verrucomicrobiia; order Limisphaerales; family JAYPXF01; genus CALBIE01. The sequence continues at coordinate 4,290 of CALBIE010000379.1, forward strand.
GATGTGTGATTCTCGATCCGCGCGACTGGACGCGTTTTGAACTCAGTTCCGGCGGCGGGCAACACGGCATGAGCATGGATGACTGGGGGCGTAAATTTACCTGCGGCAACAGCCAGCCCGCGCTGGGTATCATGTATGATGACCGCTACATCACGAGGAATCCACACCTCCGGGCGCCGGCCGCTGCCATTGACATCGCGCCCGGCGGCAAGCACACGAAACTGTTTCGCATCAGCCCGCCGGAACCGTGGCGAGTGCTGCGCACGCGATTGCGGAAGACCGGAAAGTTTCGCGGCTCGGATGAAGGCGGGACACCGTTCGGGTTCTTCACCGGCGCGACGGGAATCACGATCTATCGTGGCGATGCCTGGCCCGAGACTCATCACGGCAACATCATCGTCGGCGAGGTCGCCAACAATCTCATTTATCGCGCCAGGGCGACACCCAGCAGCATCGGCGTGATTGCCGAGCGAGCGGACAGCGACCGCGAATTCCTCGCGTCGCGGGACATCTGGTTTCGTCCGGTACAGTTCGTCAACGCACCGGATGGAACCCTCTACGTTCTCGACATGTATCGCGAGCTGATTGAGGGCGCGGCATTTCTACCGCCTGAGTTTCTCGATCACATCAATCCCATCAGCGGAAATGATCGCGGTCGAATCTACCGCATAGCGCCCAGGGATTTTGCCGCCCGCCGTTCAACGGTTCGACTCGATCTCGCCGCCTCATCCGATCTCGTAAAACTTTTGGAACATCGCAACGGCTGGCATCGGGACACGGCCAGCCGCCTGCTCTATCAGCGACAGGACAAGAGCGTTGTTCCGGCGCTACGGAAACTGGCCATGAATTCCCGATTACCCATCGGACGGGCAACGGCTCTTCACTCATTGAGCGGTCTCGAATCTCTCGACGAACAGTCCCTGTTGACCGCGCTGAACGATGCCTCGCCCGACGTGCGCGTTCAGGCACTGCGACTGGCGGAGAAGCTGGCCGCCAAATCTCCTTCGATTCGCACCCGAATGGCTCAACTGGCGGACGATCCCGAGATTGGAGTTCGCTATCAGGCGGCCTTTACGCTCGGTGCAATCAACACCTCGGCGGCGACCGACGCGCTGGCCCGGTTGGTTATCCGTGATGCCGGCGATGCCTTGATGCAGATGGCCATTATGAGCTCTCTCGGAAACGGTGCCGCGGCTGTTTTTCAGCGCTTGTCGGTGAATCCGGAGTTCCGGAAAACGAACATTGGACACGCTTTCCTGAAAACATTGGCGCAACAAATTGGAGCCGATGGACGAAAAAGCGAAATCGGCGTCGTTCTAAAATCGCTGGATACACTCGCCTCAAGCGAAAAATCCCTTCGCGACAGCCTGGTTCAGGCACTCGTCGAGAAACAAAAAGGCCCGCAACGCCAAAGCATCCTTGCGGCCGCGGGCGGCAATGTCGCTGCTATTCTTGAAAGCATGCTGGCAGATGCGACCAAGCGGGCGTTGGACAGCCGGGCCAGTAACGCCGTGCGAGTCGAAGCCATACGCAGCCTGCAACTGGCGCCCTTTTCACAGGCACGCCCTTTGATCGCCAAGCTTCTCCAACCCTCGCAACCGCCCGCGGTGCAATCCGCGGCCCTCGATACCACGGCAGAATTTAATGAACCCGAGGTGGCGGATTTGCTGTTGCAATCCTGGGCGAGCCTCAGTCCCGGTCTTCGCGCGCGCGCCGCTGAAACACTTTTGTCGCGAACCATCTGGATGACGCAATTCCTCAATGCGGTCGAACGCGGTGATGTCAAAAGCTTCGAAGTCGATCCCGCCCGTGTTCAACTGTTGCGCCAGCATCCAGACAACCGCATTGCCAGCCGGGTTGCGAAGTTGTTTGTTGACCGACGCGCCTCGCGGGCCGACGTCGTGAAACAATACCAACCGGCGCTGAAACTCGCGGCCGATACCAGGCACGGCAAGGAAGTGTTTCGCGAACATTGCTCGACCTGTCATCGATTGGAGGAGGTCGGAAACGAAGTGGGCGCAGAATTGAAAGGCATCCGCCAACGCGGAATGGATGCCGTGCTGCTCAACATTCTCGATCCGAACCGCGAGGTGAAACCGGAATACCTCGCCTTCGCGGTGACCACCCTGGACGGGCGGTCGCTAACCGGCATGATCGCCGTGGAAACCGCCAACAACATCACCGTCCGGCAAATCGATGGCACATCGGTCAGGGTTCAGCGGAATCAAATCAAGGAACTTCGCAGTCTCGGCATGTCCTTCATGCCCGAAGGACTCGAATTCAACATCAATCAAAAAGCGATGGCTGACCTGCTCGGGTATTTGAACTCGATCAATTAGTTCGCGGCACGACGAACGCCCGGTGAGGACACCGGGCCTACAAGCGCTGTAGGCCGCGTGCCCTCACGCGGCGTAAGGCGCACGAATTTCCAACTCGCGGTGAATTGCAATGAGAACGGACCCGCGCACTGCCCCCGGAGCGCGACTGTGCCTGAAAGGTCAGTCGCAGCAGCCTCTTCCAGACGAAGGCCTTGGAATGCACCACACCACTCGACGACCGAACCTGCTGCGGCTGGTCTCCGACACAGCCGCGCTCCGGCACGAAGGCAGTCTGCGGATGCGCCCCCAGATTTTTGTCGTGTCATCGTCTCTGGTAAACCGTCGTAGCTAATCGTCCGTTTGCCCGCGGGCGATCACGCCGCATCAGTCCCCACTCGCCCGAATACTCGCCAGGGTGGTTTTCATCCGCTCAACCATTGCCGGTTTTGAACTCCATAGATTCTTCTTCTCCAACGGGTCCGATTCGAGATCGTAAAGCTCGCCGGCATCGCCGGCTTTGAGGGGAAGAATTAATTTCCATCCATGATCCCGAATCGCGAATTGACCGGCCACGGAGTGGTTTACCAAAGCGCTCCGAACAGAAACGCCCGGGTCTCTCAGTGTCGGCAGCAGATTGATTGAGTCGGGGAACTTTGTCGGAGGATCGGGATTCGAAATAATGGCGGCGACGGTCGCCGCCAGATCGTTCAGGCCGACCAAATTGTGATTAACCGATCCCGCAGGAACATTTCCCGGCCAGCGAACGATCAGGGGGATGCGATGTCCGCCTTCGTAAATCATTCCCTTGCGACCGCGGCGTTTTCCATTGGGCAGGTGCCCGTCTTTGGGACTGGCATAGGAGCCGTTGTCCGATGCAAAGATGACCAGGCTATTCTCGTCCAATCCGCTCGACTTCAATCGCGCCATCACCTGCCCGGTCACATCATCCACGTACGCAACAAAATCGCCGTAGGGGCCGAAGCGCGATCGACCCTCGAATTCAGCGGGTGGCACGATTGGAACGTGAGGTGCCGTCAACGGAAAGTAGAGAAAGAATGGCTTCCCCGAATTCGCCCGCTCATCAAGAAAGGACAATGCCTTCCGGGTCATGCGGGGCAGCACGTCGCGTTGATCCCATCCCGGTGTGCAGGCGCCATTGGAGGAACCGCGCAACACCTTGGGATGGAGCGGCAGTGTGGGCAGCGTCAGGCAGCGATCATTTTCTATCCAGAGGAAGGGCGGTTGATTAATCACATCATCCCCGAAGTAGTAATCAAATCCGGCAGCCAACGGGCCACCGCCGAGGCGTTGGGAATAATCAATCGCCCGCGACAGTTCGACCCGCTTCGCATGTGGACCGGGTTCACCAATTTCGAAAGGCATTTTCAGTGGCGACCCATCTGCGGTTTTCCAGATCCAACCCAGGTGCCATTTACCAATGCAGGCCGTGTGATAGCCTCGTCTCTTCAACACCTTCGGCAAAGTGTTTCGATCGGCAGCAATGAGCGGTCGGTCCCACGCCCAGAGAACCCTGCTTTTCATCACGGTCCGCCAGGCATAACGCCCGGTCAGAATGCCGTAACGCGTCGGCGAACAGACCGAGGATGGACTGTGCGCGTCGGTGAACCGCATTCCCTCGCGGGCGAGCCGATCGATGTTCGGCGTCGGAATCAGCGAATCGGGATTGTAACAGCCCGCATCGCCATACCCCATGTCATCAGCAAGAATCAGAACGATGTTCGGATGTCGTGCTTGTACATCAAGGACCGCATTCGGCAGCACCGCCGCCAGCGCCGTGAGCAGGACCATGCGAATCCAATCCATGACGCCAGCCTGCGTAAAAACGCCAGCATTGGCAACGCATTGCACGCGATCGCCCTTGAACGGGACACGACCGATCAGGGGAACGGCGGCGGAGGGCTGTTTACCAGCATCGATCAATATTTTCGGATGGACCGGCTCGAAAGCTACCCTATCCCGATTTTACGCGGTCAAAAATCCGAATGCCCCTTCGCCCGGGTGGAACTGACGCCATTCATTCTTGATATTTGGCAGAAAATCTGGGCCTGATTGGCGTTCGCGCGAACAAACCCGGAGGCAACTCAGGTAATGAAACAACAACACCTACTATTCACCTCCCTGATCGCCCTGTTTGGCCTCGGTCATACCTTTCAGAGTCAGGCGACCACCGGTACGGCTCTGGTTCGCAGCTTGACCGGGAAAGCCTCGTACGTCAGCCCGGAAGGCAAGGGAGTCTTGCAATCGGGGATGACTTTGAAGGAAGGCGCCAGTGTCACGACCGACCCCGATTCCCACGTCGATCTTTATCTGCTGGAAAACGGGGGAGTGATGCGAATCGAATCCGACAGTACCGTCAAGTTTGCGGCTCTCCGATACCGTCGCTATGGCAGAACTTCTTCGTTCGCCACCGACGTTCAGGTCACTCGCGGCAATATCGTTGCCAATATCACAAAGAAATTAAACCCGGCATCACACTATCGCATTCGCACTCCAACCGGACTGGTCGGAGTCCGGGGAACTTCGCTGCAAGCGGGGGCCGCTGGAGTGTTCACCCTGACCGGCACCGTGGAGTTCAAGTTTAACAACGGGACGATTCAACCGATCATCGGGGGCACGATTCTTCCCGCAGGCAGCACCTCGCCGATTAAGGCAACGCAGGCGCAAACGATCGGACTGGCCCAGTCTGCGACCGGCAGCACCTTGAACGCGACCGGAAACGCGGCGCTGCTTCAACATACCGTCGAAACCTTCGCCGCCGCGATTGCCGCGCAGGCGGCTCAAGATGCCGGCAACGATCAGGCCGCGTCGATAGCAGCATCCGTGACGGCATCCGTCGTGCAAGCGCTAGTGACCGCGGCACAAAGCGCCGCGAATGAACTTCCACCGGCGCAAAAAGCGCAGGTTCAACTGGCGGTGACGGCGCTCAACGCGCAGATTCAGACTATTTCAGCCAAAGCGGCAGCCAAGGCCGCCGTGGCCGCCGTCATTTCAAATGGGGGCACTCCGGCTCAGGCCCAAACGGCTGCAAATCAAGCGGCGGACAATGCCACAACTGACCCTGGTGCAAGGAATGCCGCCAAGGGACAGATCGCGGGAGCCGTCACTGCCGCAGGACAGGGCGGATCTCTGGCTGCCATGGTGGATAATGTCGCGGCTCAGACCGCAGCGCCGGGACAGGGACCGGGTGGCCCAGGCGGTCCTGGGGGACCCGCTCCTCCACCACCCGGAACGCAGACGACCCTGATCCCTATTTCGAAAGATATTATTGATCAGCAAACTGCAAATTCCGGTGTCAGTCCAAATATGGGGCCGCCTGCGCCGCCAATTCCACCACCCATCCCCCCTCCGGTTCCGCCGCCGTTACCGCCGCCGTTACCGCCACCGGGACCACCGCCGCCAGGCCCTTGATTGCAGTAGCGGAGCGCCTGGAAGTTTGAGTCTGGAGAAGCTTGCGACCACGTGAAAGTTCCTAAAGTGAACGGGTTAAAAACTTATTTACATTCAGCGGAGCACCGTGCTGGTGACCGGATGAACCTGGCTGCGCCAAAGGTCGCTCGGGCGACGCGACCCGATGGGTTGACCCTGGACAAAGCATCCGACCTCCTTCGCGTTTTTACCCTCATCGCATGCCTGGGATCATTAAACGGTTTCTCCGCCGTCCCACTCCACGACTTTCAAGCCTATCTCAAGGCATCGAACACCGGGGCCGCCGACCAGTTCGGAGTCCGCGTTGCCATCTCCGGTAACACGGCCGTGGTGAGCACCAGAACCGAGGACAGCAATGCGACCGGGGTGAACGGCGACGCCGGCAACAATGGCGCGTCGAACTCGGGCGCCGTTTACGTTTATGCTCACGATGGCACGAACTGGATTCAACAGGCGTATCTCAAGGCGTCCAACACGGAGGCGAATGACCAATTCGGCTATTCGGTCGCCATCTCCGGCGATACGATTGTCGTGGGTGCGGATATTGAAGCCAGCAATGCCACGGGGATCGACGGTGCGCAGGACAACAATCTCGCCGGCATTTCGGGAGCCGCGTACGTATTCGTTCGCAATGGATCAACCTGGTCGCAACAAGCCTACCTCAAGGCATCCAATACTGACGTCAACGATGCATTCGGGCGTGCGGTTGCCATCTCCGGTGACACTATAGTCGTGGGAGCCCCCGTCGAGGGCAGTAACGCCACTGGCGTCAATGGCGACGAGGTCAACAACAACGCGAACGGATCGGGAGCGGCCTATGTTTTCACGCGCAACGGATCAACGTGGACCCAACAGGCCTATCTGAAGGCATCCAATACAGGTGTGGACGACAGGTTCGGCCACTCGGTCGCGATTGCCGGAGATTCAATCGTCGTCGGTGCCTATGGTGAGGCCAGCAATGCCACCGGCGTAAGCGGGAACGAAGACAACAACAGCGCGGGCGTTGCAGGCGCGGCTTATGTGTTTTTCCGCGACCGATCACTTTGGACCCAACAGGCGTATCTCAAGGCCGCCAACACGGAAGCCGGAGACCAGTTTGGTGAATTGGTTGCGATTGATGGAGACTCGGTGGTCATCGGTGCCCGACATGAAGACAGCAACGCCAACACCATCAACGGGAACGACGCGGACAACAGCGCCAGTTCCGCAGGTGCGGCCTATGTGTTTTTCCGCAACGGATCAATCTGGTCGCAGCAGGCTTATCTGAAGGCCGCCAATACAGCGGCCGACGATCAATTCGGTTTTGCCGTTTCGATATCCGGCGACAAGGTCGTGGTCGGCGCCTGGTTTGAGGACAGCGATGCCATCGGCGTTGATGGAGATCCCAACAACAACAACGCAAACGATGCCGGCGCGGCCTATGTCTTCAAGCGCACCGGATCAACGTGGACCCAACAGTCGTTCCTCAAAGCGTCAAACACCGGCGTCGCCGATCTCTTCGGATCTTCGGTTGCCAACTCGGGGGAGACGATCATCGTCGGCGCACACGGCGAGGACAGCAACGCCGGCGGCGTCAATGGCGATGTCCTTGACAATTCCTTCGGCGATTCTGGTGCCGCCTATGTGTTCGCCGGCACGGGACCATTTGTTTATCCATCGGCGGACGTTCCCAAGGAGGTCAATGACCTCGTGACCGTGGCATCAAGCATCGCTCTTCCGCCAGAAGCGTGAACATTAAACATCC
>CALBIE010000380.1 GCA_937893495.1 uncultured Verrucomicrobiales bacterium
GCATGACTCCAAAATAACCAAACTCCAGCGGCAGGTCGGAGACCTGCCCCACACCTCGAAGCTTCGCCACCGAAGGACGCGAGTTCGATGGCATTGTGCCGCACCTTTTTGGCGCTCCGATTCTCCTCACGTCGGCTGCTACAGTTTTGCAAGTGGTTCGGGAGACAGACTACCGTACGTTGGCTTTGTAGATCTGCAGGATCAAGTCGGTGGCTAGGCGGGCTGAACTGGCCGGGACTGCCGGTTCGCGATTCTCGCGGGCGGCTTCGGCAAAATCGCGGAGAATGGCTTCGTGCCCGGCAGTGTCTTCCACCGCCGCACTGTTCGCCCCGCTATGAACCTGGAACTCTTTTCCAGCCGCCGGATTCTCCACCCCCTCGATTTCCCAGGTCGTAATCTCGTCGTTGATCAGGATCACCGTGCCTTTGTCAGTGTGGATTTCCAGCACGGGCGAGAAGCCGGGCTTGCAGGCCGAGGACGCGGTGATGCTGCCCAGCATCCCGTTGGAATATCGCAACAGTGCTGTGCCATGATCCTCTACCTCGATATTGTGCATGCAGGTGCCCAACATGCTGACGACCTGCGCGGGCATGCCAAAGAACCAGCAGAACAGATCCACGTTGTGTGCTGCCTGTTGGATGAAGGGGCCGCCCCCATCAATCTCGTAGCCGCCGCGGTACGCGCCGGATTTGTAGTACGCCTCATCCCGATAGAATTTCACCCGCATATCCGCCGCGAACACGCGCCCCAACGCGCCGGATTCCAGCAGTCTCTTCAAGTTCTGATTCTCGGGACTCATGCGACGCTGATAACTCACGGCCAGTTTCACGCCGGCCTCCTCGCAGTCGTGAATCATGGCGTCCATGTTTTTGCGGGAAATTTCCAGGACCTTCTCCGTCAGCACATGCTTGCCCAGTCGGGCGGCCTCGCTTGCCCCCTGGTGATGCAGGCCGTTGGGTGTGCAGAGAATGACGGCATCGAAGGGGACATTCACTGTATCAAGGGACGGAAAAACGGGCAGTTCGGAAGGAGCGTCTTCAATCGGGCGGCCGCTGCGCGAAACAGTGCCGACCAGTTCAAGTCCGGGCGAGCGGGCAATGGCCTTCAGATAGGTGCGGCTGATGTTTCCCGAACCGACGATGACATAACGAAACGCATTCTCTGGCATGTGCGTCGAAGAATTTCAGGAATCGGACTCGTTGGCAATCATGGCAATGTGTCGGTCACAGCCGGAACCAGGTAGGCAGGAAACCACTCATGAACGCTGATTGACGCTAATGGGCGGAAAGAACGGAACCTGAATCGGGGTTTCGAATCAGTCTGACTCAGCCGATGAATAACCACGCCTTCGATGGGCGTGCGGTGGGTCGAAGTGTGATCTATGTCCTTTGCAGCACTCGGCCGAACTGATTCGGGTCGGGCATTTCGTTCGCGGTGAACTCCCGGCGACTGACGAGCTCGCTGACGTCCACGAACTGGCCGTGCTTTTCGCTGGATTCGTAGCCGGCCATCAGGATGGCCATGGTGTCCCATGCCATCATGGGTCCGGACTGCGGATAGCGATCGGGGTTGAGCGCGCAATCGACGGCGTCATTCATCTCGTTGACATAGCCGTGCGAATGAAACTGGTTCGGTCGCGGAAAGCTCGTTCCCAGCGGCGTCGGAAGTTTTTCGCGAAACAACAGGTTGCCGGCCGGTTCGGCGGCGGGAAGAAAAAGTTCGTTCTCGTTATTCGGATTTACCCGGATGTCGTACTTCGCAAAGTCGGTGATCACGGAGAGTTCATTGCGAATGCCAGTGATACTCAAATCATGCCCCAATGCTTCGGCGATGGTCTGGTCTTCGAAGACAACAGTAAGTCGCCCGAAGTCGTCCACATTCTGCATGACGCGAAAATGTTCGCCCGACGATTCGGGTTGATGTTTCAAAACCTGTAATGCCACCGCGGAAACTTTTGCGGGGCGGATGGGTTTGCCATCGCGCAGGATGCCTTCGACCTGTTTGAGAAAGAGGCAGGGGCCGAGCGGATGACAGCTCTTGTTAAACAATGCGCCACCACCGGAAAGCGCTGGAGTGTCGTAAGCCGGCGCGTGCGAACCCTGATGCGCGCAAACCCCGAATTGATAAAGCACTTTGCCTTTGTTTGCCTTGCGGCTTTCGATGAGTAATTCCACCAGTGCTTTGACGCCATCGAAGTAGATGAAGTCTTCCGCGTAGAGCAGCTTCGAGCCATTTTCGCGAACGGCGTCCAGCACGTCCGACAGGTAATCCATGGACTCATTCTTGCGGGTTTCAGCGTCGGCTTCGCGGCCTTCGCGATAACCCGGCCAGATGACCGGTGGTTTTTCGAGGACGATGACCGGCACGCCGGATCGGGCGGCTTCGATTGCGTAGGGGCCGTGCGCAAAGTTGGCACAGGCGATGTTGTCGATGTCCGGCCGGACGCTTTGCAACATGTCTGAATGACTTTCGAACGCCTGACTGACGCCATGCTTTTCCGCAAACGTCTCGGCGTTGGCGATTCTTCCCGACGTGACTCCCGCCAATTCAATCTCGACTCCATTCTTATGGGGAATCATCCCATAAGTTTGTGCAGAGTAGTCCGCCGCGAACCCGGTTCCATTGATAGTGACTTTCAGAAGTCGGTTTTTCATTCGGCTTTGTGGAGTGGCCTCAATCTGTTTGGTGCCAGTTCAAAAATAGTCGGAAAAGAAACCTGTAAACGCAACTGATACCTGAGTCTCGTCAAATTGAATTTCAGGCCAGAGCAAGACGGTCAATGCGAGGTCTGAGTTGGTGAGATAAAAAAAATTGAAACTGAAGTCCGAAATGGAATGGGGCGCGCGCGCGCCTCGGGCGCTGTTTTCCGCGCCCTCGCGGAAAACACAGTCGCACCGAAATGATCCGGGCGTTCGCGACAGTCCCGCGCGCAAAACGCTGGCCGCGAGGCGCGGCCAGCCACACCCGAGGCGGGTGTGCTCCCCGATCTCTGAATTTGGATCAAAAACGCTGTTGCCCTTACGCTCACTCGGTATGGGAGTCGTAACCGTCGGGAGAACGACGGGTGAGGGCACCCGGCCTACGGGCGTATCGAGTTTTCGAATCTGCCTAAATCGTGTAGTCGGTGAATTCCGGATTGAAGGCCTGCGACGGCGCGGTGAGCATTCCTGCCGCGACGGTTTGATTGGTGCCTTGCTCGATGAGGATGAAGGAACCGGTCAGACGGTTCTCGCGATAGCCGTCATACACAACGGCGCGCGACGTCTTGATTCGGATTTCCCCCATCTCGTTCACGATAAGCGATTCGGGATCACGTTCTGGTTCAAACGTGGAAATGTCGATCCGGCTTTCGATCGACGTCACAACCGCTTGAACGGTCTGGGTCGAATGTTTCAGGAAATACTTGCGACCTTTCTGCAAGGGTTGCGGTTGCATCCAACAGACTTTTGCATGCAAATCTGAACTCACTCCCGGCAAGTCTTCCATGCCGACAATCATGTCGCCCCGGCTGACATCGATGTCGTCCTCCAGGACAATCGTGACCGATTGCGGGCAGAACGCTTCGTCCAGCGAGCCGTCATAGGTATGGATCTCTTTCACGGTCGATTTGTAGCCGCTCGGGAGAACGAGCACAGGATCGCCCTTCTTCACAATCCCGCCGGCAATTTGCCCGCTGAATCCGCGAAAGTCGTGCAGTTCCTTGTCGCGCGGATTCTCCGGGCGATTCACCCATTGCACGGGCATGCGAAACGCGCTCAGGTTCCAGTCACTGGCGATATGCACCGTCTCAAGGTGCCCAAGCAAAGAAGGCCCCTGGTACCACGGCGTCTTGTCGGACAGCGTGACCACGTTATCGCCGTTCAAGGCGCTGATGGGAACAAACTTCACGTCGTGCAACACGTCCAGGCGGGGAATAAAACTTTCAAAATCCTTGCGTATCTCAACGAATCGCTCCTCGGACCAATCGACCAGATCCATCTTGTTAACCGCGATGACGATGTGCGGAATTCCCAGCATGGCCGAGATGTAGGTGTGTCTCCGGCTTTGTTCGATAACGCCACTGCGAGCATCCACGAGAACGATGGCAAGGTTGGCCGTCGAGGCGCCGGTAACCATGTTGCGCGTGTACTGAACGTGTCCCGGCGTGTCAGCAATGATGAATTTTCGCCGCGGTGTTGCGAAGTAACGATAGGCGACATCAATCGTGATTCCCTGCTCGCGTTCGGCGCGCAGCCCATCGGTCAGATTGGCGAGGTTGATTTCGCCACCACCGGTGATATCCGCGCTGCGTTCCAATGCCTCCATCTGGTCTTCCATGATGGATTTGGAATCATACAGCAGCCGGCCGATGAGGGTGGATTTGCCGTCGTCAACGCTGCCGCACGTATTAAAGCGTAGAATTTCGACGGAATTCCTGGGAGATGGGGGATGGGAGATGGAAGATGGGGAGGTCATTGAAAATTCTGTTTGATAATTATTCGA
>CALBIE010000381.1 GCA_937893495.1 uncultured Verrucomicrobiales bacterium
CTATTCGAGCGCCACTTGGTGGAGATCGACAGTATTCTTACCGACCTTGAATTAATTAGAGGGTCCGAAAAAGTTCAGGCCAATCAAACCATGGCCTCATGGGAAATGGCGCTGTTGGTTTTCGATATTATCCGTAAGGAGTTTGATGAAGTGTCAGCCATGTCTGAACCGGATTCGCCACCCTCCCCAGCGAAACCTGCGGGCACTCCCCAACCTGCTCAAAAACCATGAACAAGAGCGATGAATCAAACACCGCTGGCGATTCTGACGAAGAGTCTTCGGTCGGGAATTCTGATCAGGTGACTACATTGTTCCTTGATGAGGAACTTGCTCGTCTCCGCAATTCTCTCCGGCGGACGCGGGCAGCGGGTTCAATTATCGTCGCGGTGGTGCTCGCTTACATGAGTTTTGTTACTGTCAGTTTTCGCAATTTTCTTGAACCGAAAAGCGCGGCTGAACTCACCACCACGTTGATCACTGAGCAGGTTCAAAACAGAACCGACGCAGTGGCCCGGCAGATTAAGCAGCGCGTTCCGGCTCTAATTGCCGGCCTGCCGGCCTTCGCTTTGAGAAAGATACCCGAATACCGAGAACAACTTGAGGAACGCATTGAAACCGACATTCGGATGCATTGCCAGTCCGTAACAATCAGGCTTACCGAAAAACTCGACGAATTTATTTCCACTCATGAAGCAAGCATCAAAACGATTCTAGCGAAGCCCGATGAACTCACTCTTGACCAGGCGCTTAAGGAGGATTTTACCCGCGAAGTGAGTGATTTTCTCAGTTCCTTTGGCGACAGCGACGAATCTATCAAAGAGAAACTCGACAACAGTTATGTGATGCTGCAGGAAATCAGTAAACAAACCAGTCACCTGGCGACAAACCAGAACCTGAGCCCGGAGGAACGAAAGACCCGTTTCGCGTTCGCCGTCATCGCCGGCTCCGCCAGCGAACAGGTCCATCATCTGCAAATGGTAGTCAAGGCTGCCATTGCCCGGGAACAGGATAATTAGGGTGGTAGGATAATTTCATTTGCCTTCTCAGGATTCCCCGGGATCGCGCATTGAAACTTCTCGCGAGTCTGGATTAACAGTTGCCACTGCAACCAGACCTCGCACAATTCGATCTGATGAGCGCGGAAAACTCAGTCGATTTTGATTTCGTGGTGATTGGCGGCGGCAGTGCGGGCTACGCGGCTGCTCGGACAGCATCCGCAGCAGGACTGCGCGTTGCCGTCATCGAGAGTGGACCGCAAGTCGGTGGCTTGTGCATTTTACGCGGTTGCATGCCGACCAAGGCACTCCTCCATGCCGCCGACGTTTTGCATCTCGTTAATAAATCCAGAACCTGGGGCATTCACGCGGGCAAAGCGACTTTCAATTTTACTGAAGTCATGGCCCGTAAAGATACCATGATAAACAATTTTGCCGAATATCGGAGAGAACAACTCAATGATGGGCGGTTTAAGTTTATTAAGGCAAATGCACGATTCACTGATGATCACACACTGACTCTCGACAACGGCGAACAGGTAACATCCGAAAACTTTCTCATTTCCACCGGATCCGTCATCGCTTCCCCTCCCCTCGCCGCGCTGGAAACCACGGGATATCTGACAAGCGACGACGCTTTGAAACTCACCGCACTTCCCGAATCCATCATCGTTCTCGGTGGTGGTGCGGTGGCGGTGGAATTCGCCCAGTTTTTCGCCCGGTTCGGCGTCAAGGTCACAATAATTCAGCGCAGCCAGCACATCCTGAAGGATTTTGACACAGATGCGGCCGAAGTGATCGAGAAAGTCTTTCAAGAAGAAGGCATCACGCTTTATACGGAGACGAAACTGACAGGCGCCTGGTCGGAAAACGGAAGAAAATATGTCGCTTTCGAGCACCATGGCCAAACTGCGGTTGCGGAGGCCGCTGAAATTTTTCACGGACTCGGCCGCCGACCCAACACGGATGGACTGCAGCTCGAAAGCGCGGGAGTGGTCACCGAGCGGGGTCGAATTTTGACGAACAAGTATCAACAAACCACGACTCCGAATATTTATGCCGCCGGCGATTGTTGCGGCCCTCACGAAATTGTCCACATCGCGATTCAACAAGGGGAAATCGCTGCACAAAACACAATCTCACCCGACCAAAAACGAGCCATAGACTATCACCTGCTTACCTCAGTCGTTTTCACAGATCCACAAGTCGCCACTGTTGGAATGACGGAACGGCAGGCAATCGCCGCTCAGATTCCCGCCATGTCTGCCAGTTATCGGTTCGATGATCATGGCAAATCCCTGATTATGGACGCCGTCAACGGGTTCGTGAAACTGATCGCGGATCAAAACACTGGACAAATACTTGGAGCTGCCTGCGTCGGTCCAATGGGGGGCGAACTCATTCACGAGATTATCGTTGCCATGGCGAACCGAATGAATGTTCGACAACTGGCAGCCGTGCCACATTATCATCCTACCCTGGCCGAAATCTGGACCTACCCCGCCGAAGAACTCGCGGATAATCTGCCGGACTCTGACAAAGGTTCCCTGTGAACCGGGTTTTTACTGGCAGCAAAAACCGCGAACTAATTTCCAATCACGGCAAAGCATTTCGGTGCCGGCAAAGGCATGTTGGCGGAGCAGGAAAACAAACCCGGTGACGTGACATTCAATCACCCTAACGAAAGAGCGAGCCATGAAACTGATGAAAGTAGGTCTCACCATTCTCTGCGCAACAGCAATCACGCTGGTTGGTGCATCCGTCAAGCCAGAGCCTCCAAGAATAGACAGAAAGGAATTGATGAAATCCAAATTGGCGGCTTCTCAGAAGATCCTTGAAGGAATCGCGACGGAGAACTTCACGACCATCGCCGAACAGGCTCGTAAACTCGAACTCTTCAGCCGGGCAGCGGCGTGGAGCGCTCACTCGACGCCCGAATATCGCCGCTTTACCGAGGACTTTCGCCGCCACGCGTCGGCGTTGGCGAAAAACGCACAGAATCGAAACCTTGATGCCGCAACCGTTTCCTGGTTCCAACTGACAGTAAGCTGCGTGAACTGCCACAAGTATATGCGCGGCGATGAAGTGGCATCGTCGAGTGTTTATTTATCCGATAATCTTTGACAGCACAGCCCGGTCCCTTTTCGCCAGCCGTTCATTCAAAGTCATTCGGATCTAAAGCGGACAGCAATATCCAAAGTTGGCCAACCGGTGTCACTGCGGTTTTCCGGCCACGTCAAATCTTGACGGCTCCACCCGTTTTCGCGGATTCGTATATCGCCATCATGATGCGTACATCGCGCAGTCCCATTTCGCCGGGAAACAGGAGATCCGTCTCCCCTCGACACGCCTCTGCAAAATGATCCATTTCAGCTGCGAAATGGTCGATTTGAGGAAGATCGATTGGTCCTGCATGAGTGCGGGCCGTAATGTCATCAAAATACCCGTAAGCCGGTGAAATTTCACCCCATCCCTTGTCCCCCGTCACGAAGAGTCGATTCACCCCGCAGGTGTAACTCGTCGAACAATTTGCGATAACCCCACTGGGAAATTTCATTGTCCAGCAAAGCGTCTCGTCCACTTCGCCATAGATTTCCGGCAGCATTTTAGTCTCGGTCGCGAGAACCTCGATCGGATCTTCTCCGGCTATATAGCACGCTCCTTGAATCGCGTAGATACCGACGTCCATCAGCGCCCCACCGCCGGCGGTTGCCTGCGCCAGGCGCCATTTCACATGGGGCTCAGCCGGGTTTTCCACATGGAACCCAAAACTTGCTTCAATCAAACGCAAGGTTCCGAATGCTCCCGAATGTGCCAGCCGGATAATCTCTCGATGCTGCGGCAGACAGTGGCACCGATAGGCAGTGGCAAGCACTCGATTCATTTCGTGACAAGTGGCGATCATCTCTTCGCACTTGGCGACCGAGACCTCCAAAGGCTTTTCGCAGAGCACATGCTTGCCAGCCCGGGCAGCGCGCATCGTATATTCCGCATGCTGCGCGTTCGGCAGGACAATGAACACTCCATCAATGTCGGGATTTTCCGCAATCCGATCAAAATCATCGAAGTTGTAAACGCCATTCTCGGGCACCTCGAAGTCACGCTGCCACTCGGTGGCCTTTTCCCTGGAACTCGATACGATTCCAGCCAGGCGGCAGTGCCGGCTGTTTTTGAACGAAGGACCGATGGCCACCTTGCTTAGCACTCCAAGCCCAACGACACAGATGCCGAACTTTTCCGCAGTTTTTTCCGCCATGGCACTTGAATCGACTTGAACGCTCCGATGGGTTCCGTCTCGCGCACTGTTTAACGACATTATCGGGTCGGAGAATAATCCGTCGGCACCATGTACACGCCGACCACTTTTGTCGTCAACTTGCCATTTTTCTCCGATTCCGCGCGCGCCTTCTGCCAGGCGGAATCCTTGCGGAATCCGTCAAACGAACTCTTGAAAGCGGCCTCGGAATCATTGCCTATCATATAAATCAGAGTCTGCTCGGCGCCGTCCTTTTTCTCCACGGGATTCCAGTAGGCAATGTTGGTGAATCCGTGTTTAACAAACAGTCCAACGGTATGATCACGAAAACGCGCATGAAGATCGTTCAGTTTACCCTCCGGTGTCGTGTAGGTCCGCAACTGGAACAACCGTTCGACCTTGCCTTTTGTTGAGGTAATCTTCGGCGAATAGTCGGTCGCCTGCATAAATACACGAACAACTTTTTTGACCAGTTTACCGTCGCTGATGGAATCCGCGTAGGCTTTCTTCCAGGCCGGGTCGCCCAGGAATCCCTTCCAGGCCTTGTCCCGCGCTGCCTTGTCCGCGTACGCGAGCACATACACCAGTTTGTTTTCCTTGTTGTCCGCCGGTACCCAGTAGCCCAACTGCGTCATGCCGTGTTTCTCGAACAGCTTGACCGTGTGATCGCGAAAACGGGCATGCAACCCCTCGAGCTTGCCGGGATTTGCGTAGTAGGTGCGCAATTCAAACAGGCGCGTATCCTGCGCGGTTGCGA
>CALBIE010000382.1 GCA_937893495.1 uncultured Verrucomicrobiales bacterium
GATTCAGTTGGTGCTGAGGAATGACGGTGTCGTGATTTCAAATGCCAATCGAAGAAAAATTTGATGGAGTTCATTCGCTACTGAAAAGCCCCGATTTGTGCTTGGTCGGGCACGTTGCGATCATCGATAGGTAGTTACTCTCAGTATGTTTCCGATTGTTATATTCATGTTCGCTGTTGCTCTCGCAGTGCCGGTAAATATTGGTATTTGGATTCTTGGCATACGCCCTTACCTCTGGCACATCGGGAAAAGGCCTTCACCATTGATGAATTGGTATTGTTTGAGTTGGCCCGATTTTCAGGTCTGTTACGAAGTCGCTCGTTCCGCCCGTCGTCCCGGTGCCATTCTTTTGAGCTGGGGATTCCTGCTTTCTGCCGCTTTTCCGTGGTTTGCTTTACTGTTTGTTTTCTGTGCAGGTTTGTAATCATTCGTCCACGTTCTACCCATCGAGAACCGCCAGCCGTTAGGGGAACCAAGGGACTGAATCGGGATAAGGCGTCCTGATTCAAAAACGCGCCGTTGGCCGAAAAGTAAATAACACCCTCTGAGGTTCTCAAAAGGTGATTTGACTCAACTTTTTCGCAGGACAAAGTAGTAAATTGCAAAGCCGATCATCAGGAAGGCGACGAGCGTGATCGGCGCGTATTTTTTGATCTTCTCCAGCGTCTCGATGGACATCGTGACGTTCACCGAGCCTCGCTTGCGCACGGGTTCTTCCTCCTCCGCATCAAATTCCGGCGCGGGATGTTTTATGGGTAGTGCGACGGGCACGGCCATGGCGGACTTGGGCGGCCTGGGTTTCGGTTTTTGCGGGAGTGCTGGCGGTTGATTTGGTGGTTCCGGCGTGGCGAGGGCAGGGGGTTCTGATTTCGAAGTCGATTCGGGTTCCTCGCTGACCAGTCGCGTGATGTTGTCGCAACCGGGACAAATTACCTCCTCGCCTTCGACGTCGGCGTCATAGTCAATGCGCTGTCCGCAACGCGTGCAACTGGCTTTCGGCATCCGGATTTAGTTCGTTCTGGCCTCTCCGTTTATATCGCACGACCGCAGATTTGCAACGCGGAACCCTCGGGCTGTTTCGCCGCAATTCCGAATTCCGAAAACAATTCTCCGCACTCGGCAAAGGCGAACTGATTATTCCTCGCCGTCGTAATATTCGAGTTTGTCCGAACGAATCAAACGGCTTTCCGGGGAACGCACGAGCCATTTATTGCTGTCCGGGTAGTGACACGATTCACCGGTTGGATTATCCGCGACGACATAGACAATCAGATCTTCTTTCGCATCGTTGGCGAGTTGATGAGGTTCACCGGGTTTGAAGAGGAACGCATCACCGGCTTCAATCGTGGTCGTGCCATCCTTGTGTCGAACCGTGCCGGAACCTGATAGGACGTGATAGAATTCCCACTGCGCACTGTGTGAGTGATATGGATAGGGACTCTTGCCGGGCGGAATGCGAAGAATCTCGACGTCGAACGGGTGCCGTTGCATCAGGTCCGTGGAGGCGGGTTGGCGACCAAGCGCTTCGGAGACTTCTTTGCCCGCGCCGGCAAATTTGCCTTTGGGCGAAGTCCATTCCGCTTCTTCCAATTGGTTGGTATTGACTTTGAGCATGATGAATACGGCCAAGATTCGTCGAGCCTCGCAGCGAGGCATGGATGCAATTCAAAATTCTGCGCTATCGCTTCTTTTGGATTTGTTCCAACAGAGATTTGGGTGCGACGCTCCGCCACGAGTTGTGAATCAGTTCGCGGAACAGGGTGGCTGAGACGTGTTGCAGATGCACGTTGACATATCCCTGCCGAGACCAGCCATTGAGTGAAAACGTTTTCGGATGTTTCTCAATCAGTTTGGTTTGATCCGAGACGGGGATTTTTACGACGGAGATTTGGTCATCCGGGCGCAGTGTGGCGAAGATTTTATTTTGCACGCGAAAGTCCGGATGGTTCATGTGCTCGGCTTCGACTGCCTCCGGCATGGACAGAGCGATCTTTCGGGCTTGGGCGATGGTAATCATGGGTTGGTTAACTGAGTATCCGAACGGCCTTCAATACTGGTCAATTGAAATCAAGTTCCAGCCGATGTTCCCAGATACCAATCACTGCGCTCTGGAAATTTGTCCCTGCTTGATCATAATCCAAACAACATCCCGTTCGCCCCTTCGCACACGGCACATTTGTTGAGTCCGACGAATCCTGGTGCGCTCCAGCTCATTTCGTTGTTGGTCTTGAATCGCTTGAGCATCGATTCGCCTTCCTTGCGGGCCGGGTCCAGTCGGAGCTTCCATTTTTCTTTATCCGCGTCGGACAGATTCATCAGGGCGAGGCGATGTTCCACCCAGTTCTTGACGAGTCCGTTGATGGCTTTGAGCCGGATCTTGATGTCATTGCTGGCAAGGTGTCCGCGCACCTCGGCAGTCAGTCCATCGCCCACTGTCTTTTCAGTCTGCTGATAAGCCCTCATTTTGTACCCGAACCAGGATGAGCGCTCCTGGTAGGTGCGCAAGCCGTTGATGACTGGCATGCAGAGTGGACACGCGTAAACAAAGTGCAGATACGCCCCCTTGTCCGTGGTCAGCAGAATGCGGTTGACGTCGTTGCTGCCCAGTCCATCGCGGTACGCGCCTTCAATCGTGGCGAAGAAAATGAGCTGAAATGTCTCGTCGAACGGACTGTGAGCGGCCTGTGATTGTTGAACCGGAACGGTCCATGCGGCGATGGACCAGGCGATGAGTAGAGTGAGCTTTTTCATGAGGGTTGGATGGGGAAGGATTGCCTTTGCTTCCGCCACTTGCCAAGCTTTGAAAAGGCATGACCATTGTCGATAACGAGTTCTCCGATCTGGAAACATCCACCGGGCCGATGCGCACCTTCGTATTCCGGCCGGCGGCGGATGGGCTGTATCCGGGTGTGCTGCTCTTTTCGGAGATTTTTCAGGTGACCGAGCCGATTCGGCGCGCGGCGCGAATGATGGCTGGCCATGGGTTCATCGTGGCCGTGCCGGAGATTTACCACGAATACTTTCCGGCCGGCAAAGCGCTGGCCTATACGCAGGAAGGCGCTGACAAAGGGAACGAGTTGAAGACCACGAAGGAAGTCACAGCGTATGATTCCGACGCGCGGGCCGGCCTGGAGTTTCTGACGGCACATTCAAAATGCACCGGGCGTCTCGGGGTGATGGGATTTTGCATTGGCGGTCATCTGGCGGTGCGCGCGGCGATGAATGACGATGTGCGCGCGTGCGCCTCGTTTTATCCGACGGATATTCACAAGGGTAGTCTGGGTAAAGGCAAGGCCGATGACACACTTGAGCGAATGGCGGAGATCGAAGGAGAGTTGCAATTGATTTGGGGACAGCAGGACCCGCACATCCCGTCCGAGGGACGACGAACGATTTACGATCGTTTGCTGGAAACCGGGAGGACATTTACCTGGCACGAATTCAACGGCCAGCATGCATTCATGCGCGACGAGGGGAATCGCTACGACCCCGCGCTGGCTTTGCAATGTTACCAGATGACGGTTGATTTGTTTCGTCGTCGCCTCGGTGAAGGCGATCGGGTGATGAAGGCGCGGCGTTAGGAAAGGGGACCACGGCCGGCCCGGCTGTCCATTCCGGCGGCTCGCCGGAATGTTCGCGACTTGCAATTCCATTATTCGGCTTTGGTTTAACACCGAAACTCCGAAATTGAATGGGGAGCGCGCCCGCCTCGGGCGCTGTTTTCTGCGCCCTCGCGGAAAAACCCGTTCGCACTAAAAAGTTCCGAGCATTCGTAGCTGTTCCGCGTGCAAACGGCTGACCGCGAGGCGCGGTCAGCCACACCCGAGGCGGGTGTGCTCCCCAACTTCGGAATTCAGTTTTAACGGTTTGACTCACGATTATTACTGATGACCGGGTTGTCGGGAATCCTGGCGCCTCATTCCACTCCAAAATATCAGTGTGCATCCGCGTTCATCCGTGGTTACTTTCCCCTCCGAACCCGGCCCGAATAATCCATGAAAGTTTTCATCAACAGTTTCGTTCTCCTGTCCCTCTGCCTGACCAGTATCGCCGGCGACCTCAACCAGCCGTGGAAACGACGCACCATCGACAAATCCTCGCGCGGAGCGGATGGCACCCGGTTGGCGGATGTGAATGGCGATGGCCTGCCGGATATCGTGACGGGCTGGGAGCAGGGCGGCGTCACGCGTCTCTATTTGAATCCGGGTCCGGACAAGGCGAAGGAATTGTGGCCGGCGGTCACGGTGGGCGAGGCGAAGGATGTGGAGGATGCGGTGTTCGTGGATCTGGACCGCGATGGGCGGCTTGATGTGGTGAGCAGTTGCGAAGGAAAGAACAACGTGATGCTGGTCCACTGGGCACCGAAGGCGATCGCTGATCTTCTGAATCCAAAGGCTTGGGAAACAGTTCGTCTGCCGGCATCGGATCGGAAAATGCATTGGATGTTCGCAACGCCGATGGACGTCAACCATGATGGACGGGTCGATTTGCTCGCTGGTGGCAAGGGACCCAACTCGGAACTGGGCTGGTGGGAAATTCCGGAAAATGCGCGGGATCTCACGGCGTGGAAATGGCACAAATTTCGCGTGATGGGCTGGCTCATGTCCCTTGAGACGGCGGACATGGATGGTGACGGCGACGAGGATGTTTTGTTCACGGATCGCAAGGGCAGGTTGAGTGGTTGCTATTGGTTGGAAAATCCAGTGCGGGGAAACAAGGCAAAGAGCGGCGGGCAATGGCGCGAACATCCGGTAAGCGGCAACGGCAAGGAGGTCATGTTCCTGAAGCGATGTGATCTGGATCAGGATGGATTGGAGGACGTTTTGATTGCCGTTCGACCCAAGGAAATTGTTTTTGCGCGTCGGCTGGATGCGACGGGGCGGAATTGGAAGGACTACTCGATTACGCTTCCCGAGATTGCGGGAGATGCCAAGGCGATGAACGCGGCGGATTTCGATGGCGATGGAAAGCTGGAACTCGTGTTTACGACCGAGCGGGCGGACAAGGGCAAGCAAGGCGTTTGTCGTCTCGTGCCGCGCGGCAAAGTCACCGATGGCAATTGGGATTTAAAACCGATCAGCGGCGTGGATGGGGTGAAACATGATCTGGTTGAGCTCCTTGATTTGGATGGGGACGGAGACCTCGACGTGCTGACCTGTGAAGAAGTACGGAACCTCGGCGTAATCTGGTACGAGAATCCGTTGAAGTAACCCTCGCCGGTGGGGCGAAGCTCAATTGTCCACCGCGCCAATTGGCAATGTTTACATTCAGGCTGTCTCTTGAAAAGAATGGGGATTGACACTATCAATCACTTTGTCGGTAGATGCTTGCGTTTATGGTAACCTCACATCATTCCGCAGATTTGCTATATTGGGTGGTTCCGAATGTGCTTGCGGAATGCCGATGCCGTTCGTTCATCCAGCCCGTCGCTTAGCCGGTGGTGGCGATTTGCATGCGTATGAAGATGAACTCTCGATACTGTATGCCGCCGGCGTCCGAGCTGTCGTCTCACTTGTAAACGCGCCGAGCGATTCAAGGGTTTACGAATCAGCGGGATTTGGATTCCTTTGTTTGCCTATTCCTGATGGCTATCCGCCAACACGTGACCAGGCCGCCAAGTTTTTGCAGTTCGTCAGTAAGATGCATGCGTCATCGCGTCCCGTTGCTGTTCATTGTGAGGCCGGTATCGGTCGAACGGGCACA
>CALBIE010000383.1 GCA_937893495.1 uncultured Verrucomicrobiales bacterium
GTCAGGCTTGGGGCCTCGAAAGGCGACGGTGGAACTCGGGGAAAGACGCACACGTCCAATTTGCCGTCGTCCAGACGTGCATCTGGAAACATCGGCACCCGGCCACCGTAGTACTTTCCATTTCCAATCAACACCAGTTCACCTTGGACCGTATCCGCTCCGCTTCGCGCCTCGATCATTGGGTGCGGCCTGAAAAGGGCCTTCACTCCGGCGTACACGTAGGCGAGTTGCCCGAATCGCCGCTTGGTTTCCCAATCGACCAGTTCGATGGCCTGCGCATCGAGGCCGGCTCCTGCCAGTTGCGCAAAATAGCGCCGCTCGTTTTTTCCATCCCGCGTAATTTCGGCAATGGGCAAATCAATTTTTCGTTCCTTTCCCTGTACAATCGTTGCCCACGCCGCTTCAAGTTTTTCCGGAATCCGCAGTTCCTTGGCAAAGACATTGACGGTTCCCAGTGGCAGAATCCCCAACCGTGCGCGCGCGAATCCATCTTTCGCATCGCCGATACCGTTGAGCACTTCGTTTACGGTGCCGTCTCCGCCGGCCGCGACGATGGTTTCGAATCCTTCTTCTACCGCCTCCCGGGCGAGGTCACGCGCCACACCGGGCCCGGTGGTCGGCTTGAACGAGCAGTCCTTCGCCATTTTCTCAAGAAATGCCTGAAACCTCCGAGCCTTGTCGCCACGGGCGGTGGGATTGAATATGACGCAGGTTTTCAATGGGGTCCCGCTAAGAAACGGCGTCGAACGAATGATGTCAATCGCCGGCCTTTCAATTCAGTGCTGACATTGTGGACAGTAAAACGTACTCCTCGCGGCCTGTACGATTCGGCGGATGGGATTCCGGCAATTGTGGCACGGCAATCCTTCGCGGTCGTAAACCCGCAATCGTTCCTCGTAGTTCCCCTCCCCTTCATCCGAACTGCCGTAGTAAAACAGTCCGTCACCTGAACCCGTTCCGGCATAATCCAGCGGAATGGTGCTGCCCTGTTCAATGGCATTCCGCAGAGTGTCAATAATCGCCAAACGCAGTCGTTCGGTTTCATTTTTCTTTAGCCGACGCG
The DNA here is from genome assembly GCA_937893495.1 of uncultured Verrucomicrobiales bacterium. Lineage (GTDB taxonomy): Bacteria > Verrucomicrobiota > Verrucomicrobiia > Limisphaerales > JAYPXF01 > CALBIE01. The sequence goes on from CALBIE010000383.1 coordinate 1,064, forward strand.
ACAGACGGCGCGGAGAAATGCCAGCGGCATGGAGGGCTTCACTGGCGTAGATGTTTCCAACCCCCGCTACCAGCGACTGGTCGAGCAGTTTTACTTTTATCGCCTGTGCGGAAGACCTCAAAGCCTCGCGCAAGTAATCGATGGAAAATTCTTTACCCAGCGGTTCGGGACCGAGTTTGTCTAGGGACGAGATGTCCAACGTGAAGCGCCCGAAATAGCGGGTGTCTTCGTAAACAAAATTGGTTCGCCCGAGATTGAGGACGACCGCCGCATGTTTCGGCCACGATTCGCGCGCCGGTCGCAAATACATCCGTCCCGTCATGCCGAGGTGACCAAGGACTTTAATGGTTTCTCGGCCCGAACCCAGATGGAACAGGATGAACTTCCCGCAGCGTTCGATCGATTGAAACCTCTTGCCGCGCAGGGCCGCGACCAATTTCCGTGCCCCGGTCGGTCGAATAACGCGTTCGCGACCTACCGTGACTTCGCGAATCGTCTTGCCGTGCAGCAGGGGCGCGAGATGGCGCACCAACACTTCGACTTCAGGCAATTCGGGCATAGACGAAAATCAGGTCGTTGAACCCAACTCCAAAGTTGGGGAGCACACCCGCCCCGGGTGTGGCTGGCCGCGCCTCGCGGCCAGCGTCATGCGCGCGGGATTGTCACGACCGCTCGAATCGTTTCGGTCCGACCGGGTTTTCCGCGAGGGCGCAGAAAACAGCGCCCGAGGCGGGCGCGCGCTCCCTTCCATTTCGGTGTTCGGGTTGAAACGTTTCATTGGTTGGGTGCGGGTCGTAACGGAAGCCGCGGAAAGAGTCGAAATCAAATCAACAAGCCCGCGACGGTGGCAGTAGTATAGCTCGCCAGCACACCGCCAACCATGGCGCGAAAGCCGAGTTGCGCGAGATCCTTTCGTCGCTCGGGCGCGAGCGTGCCGATGCCGCCAATCTGAATTGCGATGCTGGCGAAATTGGCAAATCCACACAGCGCGTAGGTGGCCAGCGTAAAGCTGCGCGGATCCAGCGTCTCTTTCAGGCCGGCAAGGGAAAGGTAGCCAAAGAATTCGTTCAGCACGATGCGTTCACCCAGCACGGTTCCGATGTCAATGCAGTCCTTCGTCGGAACACCGATCAGCCAGGCGAACGGGGAATTGGCGTAACCAATAATTATCTGCAAGGGTTTCTCGGTCTCCCAGCCAAACACACCAAAGAAAAGCGCCAGCAAATAATTCGCCAGCGCAACCACCGCCGTGAACGCAATCAGCATGGCCATGACGTTGATGGAAAGTTTCATGCCATCGCTCGCGCCTTTGCAAAGCGCGTCGAGTCCGTTAATCGAATCCTTCTCAATCGCGGCAGTCGCCCCGGCCGTGGTTTCACTTTTTTCTTCTTCAGGCAACATGACTTTGGCGATCAGCAGCGCCGCGGGCGCGCTCATGACGGATGCCGTCAGCAGATGGCCCGCATCGATGCCAAAGCTGACGTAGGCCGCGAGAACTCCACCCGCAATGGTCGCCATGCCGCCGGTCATCAGCGCCATCAATTCGCTACGGGTCATGTGTGGGAGATACGGTTTGACGACAATGGGTGCCTCGGTCTGCCCCATGAAGACGTTGGCGGCGGCGGCCAGGCTCTCGCTGCCGCTCGTGCGCATGACTTTCTGCATCACCCAGGCCATTCCGCGCACCAGCCATTGCAGGATACCGTAGTGGTACAGCAGCGACGAGATTGCCGCGACGAGGATGATCGTTCCCGTCACGGTGACGACGAAGATGAAGGAGTTTTCCGGGCCCCATTTCTCGGCGAGAAAATCGCCATTGCCCAGCGGACCAAAGACGAACTTGTTCCCTTCCTCCGCAAAACCCAACAGCTTCTTGGCGGCCTTTTGAACGCCATCAAACAACTTCTGACCGGGCGGAGTTTTGAGAATGAAAATTCCCAGCAAGAGTTGCAGCCCGAGTCCGGTCAACACAGTGTGCCACGGAAATTTCTTTCGATTAGTCGAGATTCCCCACGCAATCGCAATGAATGCGGCGAGCCCGATGAGACTAAGCAGTTTGAAACCCATTGCAGAGCAAGATTAGGCGGTGCCAAAATCCGGCACAAGCGCTTCATTCGACTACCTCGATATAAGGACGGACAGATTATTCATGGTGATAAACCCATTGAAGTCCGCTTGATAGCTTTCTTCGGAGATCCCCAGTGCCACGCGAAATAGCTCGAGCAGTTCCTGTTTCCGGCCGCTCAACACCCCGTCGGCCATAGCCTGCGCAACCAGGTTCAGCATTAAACAACGGCATTGTCGCTCGTCAAGCGGCCCCGGCAACGCATCACACAGTCCTTCAGCACCGAGCTGTTCAACATAGGTACGAGCCTCGTTGACCGCCTCCGGATTGTTCACCAACTTGCGAAGCCTGCCTTCGTCCATCGGCCGGGGCTGACCGTCAAACTCGATCAGGCACAAGAAGCACGCGCAGAACAGATTGATAGCTTCAGACGCGACCGGCTCATCTGGCCGATCGGGATTTTCCATGAAAATACCGACGTTGTTGCGCGCCATCAATGGATCGTACAACTGGGTGAATTCGTCCTCGGAAATTTCAAGTGCCACGCGAAATTTTTCAATCAACTCCGATTCCTTGCTCCGATACAATCCGTCCGCCATCGCCAGGGAAATGAGATTGCTAATCAGGCATCGTCGTTGGTCGCCATGCATCAGCCGGGCGCATTGAGTAATCAGTTTGTCCACATTGTTATCGCGCAACCACGCTCCACCCCGGCGCAGGGCGTTCTTGTCGAGCAACTTGGCGGACAACCATTCCATCTCGGCCGAATCGATCTTGTTGTCACTCTGAGCAATCGCCTGCATCGCGGCGCAGAAGGCAAGCATCGGCGTAAGGACCGCGGGCGCAGCCTCAGTGCCCGTGCCGGTCGGCGGTTTCCATTGTTCCTGAAACTGGAGGAGAGTGGCGTGATCAAAGATAGAAAACTTCAGGTTCAAGTCCCGATCGGAAAAACCTGCTTTCAAGTAGGCGAAACTGCCGTCCTCATCGACATCGAACGAGCTCGGCTCATTGAAAGCGTAGTGGATCGCTTCGAAATCACCGCCGCCGGGAAGACGATAAAAAAAAATGATTCGACTCCCCTCGGTCGCCATCCACGTAGCGCCACTGCCACCATCGAGATTGGTCAGCGCGCGGGCGACCATCAGCGGCTGCACGCCGCCACAAAGTTCGGAGAACTCCGCGGCCAACTTGTCCGGAAGTTTGAGCATGTATATTGGTTGGGGTGCCGCCCGAGTCTATAACGAGCAGCCAGAGTCAATCTTCCCAATCGGCGGCGACCTGCGCGGCTAGCAGCTCAAGCGACGCGCCCGCCTGCGTCAGCGCTCGCCGGGCAGACGTTACCAGTTTGAGCCCGAATACCGAGTGAAATCGTTTTTGCAACCTTGCTTCGTCCGCCAGCCTCCCGGCCAGACCAAGGCAGGGAATACCCATCTTTTGACAATGCCCGGCAATCACGCCAACTCCTTTACCCATCAGAGATGAATGGTCCAACGACCCTTCACCAGTGATCACCAGATCAGCGCGACCCAGACACGGTAACAGTCCAATCCGACCGGCGATCAGGTCAAATCCCGGTTCGAGCCGGGCACCCGCGAACGCCACCAGTCCAAACCCCAACCCGCCCGCCGCGCCAGCACCGGATTGCCCTGCCGGATTCGCCCCGGTAACTACGTGGATCTTTTGCGATAGTTTTTTGAGCGCGGCATCGGCCACGGAATAATCCTCCGGTCGAATCCCCTTCTGCGGACCGTAAACCCGGGTGCATCCACTGGTCCCGAGCAATCGATTTTGCACATCCACCGCGACAATGATGCGTGGCAACGGCAGCTTATTCCCGGGTCGTTCAATCTTCGCCAACCGATCTAGCGCCGTCCATCGGTCAATCTCTACTCCGGCTCGGTCCAAAAAACGCCAGCCAATTGCCTGCGCCATACCGAAGCCGCCATCGTTGGTCGCACTGCCGCCGATGCCCACATAACATTTCCGCGCACCCTTCCGCGCCATCGCCAGCAACACTTTGCCCAGACCAAACGTATCGAGTTCGAACGGATGAAATCGCCCGGTCGGCAACCGCGCCAGCCCGATGATATTGGCCGATTCAATCACTGCCGTTCGAGACTTACCCTCCCACCACCACTGCGCGGTCATGCGTCGCCGGGCCGCGTCCACCGTTTTCGTTCGAACCGCGCTTCCGCCAATGGACTCGCCGAGAATTCTACCGAACCCGTCACCACCATCACTGATGGGCAAAACTGTCACCCGGTCGCCCGGACGCGCCCGCGTCCAACCGCGAGCAATCGCGGCGGCCGCCTGCTCAGCCGTGAGCGTTCCCTTGAACTTGTCCGGTGCGATCAGGACGCGCATATCGGGACGGATTGAAGCCAGCAATAGTGCCGAAGCACAAGTGGGAAGAAAAAAAAAATTGGAATCGATACGGGGAATGACTTGGCCACGAATTCACACCAATGAAAACCAATATCCAGTTCAACTCGCAGGAATCAGCAAAGTGCAGGGCCGGAAAGGGTTCGATTGAATCGGATTCCCCTGCTCTTTGGAACGGATTGGATTCGAGG
>CALBIE010000384.1 GCA_937893495.1 uncultured Verrucomicrobiales bacterium
CGGTCCTCAAAGCCTGATGGAAGCTTATTTCGGTTCTCTTTGAGTCGCAGTAAGGCGAAGAAATGGTCGTCAAAGCATTTGAGTAGTTCCTCGTCAACAGTGCCACCGCAAGCGACTGCTCGGCGGAGAGGAATGCAAGCGGCAACATAGCATTCGGCGGTCTTGGAACTGAACCCGAACTCTTTTTGGATTAACTCACATATCGCAGCATCCTGACTGCCCAAGGGTGTCTCATTTTGTAAACGCTGTGACTCCAATTGTATAGCTTCCTTGAGCAAATGTACGATCATAAGTCGCTTAGGTTCAAACGTGTTGTTCGGATGAGTTCGAACCTCCGTCGGGCAACTTTCAAGTGCTTCAAGGAACGTTTCAAATGTGAAGTTGGCGAACGCTTGATCCAGCTTCCGAAGCCAATTCTCGCCTAGGCGATCGTATGTGGCTTGGCTTAAGGGTTTCATTTCTGTTGATGGTTTTGTCATAATCGATCTGGTTCACCGACCCGTGCGTCGCTTCAGTTCGTCTCTGGATTCGACTTTGGAATTCGATCATGTTTTAAGCGATGGCAGCTTTTGTACAGCAGTTGTAAGTATTGCGAGTTCGTGGTGTGTGTATGCTCGGTGAATCGCCTCTGTTGTGTGACCGGTGAGCTTCATGCGCAGTTCTGGGATAACGCCTGCGTTTGCTAGTGCCGATGTGAACGAGTGCCGGAGAGCATGGAATGTTCGTTTCGAAATCATTCGCTTTCCGTCGCCCTGCACGGTTTGCAAATCTAGACCTGCCTTTCGAACAATGCGTTTGAATCCTTCCGACAGCCCGTGCCTTCCGCCAGGTTTAAGGTTCGCCATATGCGGCATGATAGACGGATCTACGTCATCCGTTCCAGCGAGTCCTTCCAGATGAGTGAGCAAATCGGTATGGAGTGGCACCACGACCTCGGTTCCAGTCTTTGTCTGTCTGTAGGTCAGCGTTTGTGCGGCGAAATCGATCTGACTCCACTTGATGCGGCAGCAATCCGAAAGGCGAGCTCCAGTGAAGTAAGCGAGGATAATCAATGTCTTCCATTCGCCCTCGGCCGTCTCAACCAGCATTCTAACCTCAGCCGCCGTGAAGGTTCCCCGCTCGACAGATTTACGGTCTGGTAGTTGCGCTGCCTCTGCCGGGTTGAATGTAATCAAGCCCTCGCGCCGAGCTTGATTGAGAGCTGTCCGGAGAATTTTTCCGTCTAATTGAACCGTTGTCCCTGAACAACCCGCGTTTGTTCGTTTGGTTAGAAACCCCTGAACATCTCGGGTTGAAAGAGTTGATAGGGATCGGTTCGCTTTGTCTCCCAAATGAGTCAAAAACTCTCGAACAATCTGGTTGTATCGCGCAGCGGTTGAAGCGGATTTCATCTCCTCCTTGTCAGCCATCCATTGGTGCATCCAACCTTCAATTGTGTGATTGCGCAGCATTTCACCCGTGTCGGCACGCTCCATGATGTCTTGGACGATTTTTCGGGCTTGAGCTTCAGTGAGATTTCCAGCTCCGCCCAACTTTTCAGCTCGTTCACACTCAAGAGCGAAGGATAGAGCTTTGACCCGCTCCGTTTGCTTGGTAGAACGGAGAATCAGTCGTCCTGTAGAATCACGCCAAGCGGCGTGCCAGAACTTAGAGTAAGGGCGTCGGTGTACGCTGGCCATCTCCTGCTAACATACTGCTAACGTGCAAGGCTGTCAAAGGTGTTCAATAGTGTCCGAAACCCTAGCAAAAGCCAGTAATTCAAAAGTGGAATCTATGCGTCGGTTCGATTCCGACCCTCGCCTCCATTCAGTTTTCCTCGGTTTCTGAGGGATTTGGGTGGGGAAATGGGCTCAAAAAGGACCGACTGTCAGCAAAAGTGTCAGCAAAATGGTCTGCTCCAGCAGGCCCCGGCTTAACCGGACTTAACTCCCTGACACCTGACTAACGCGAGGGACGGCGCTCGCCTTACGCTTCGTAATCGACACGATTATGAAGCAAAAATTCCGATTGTTCCGACGGGGCCGCGTCTTCTGGTGCCACGACTCCGAAGCCGGGCGGCAAGAGTCCCTCGACACCAAAGACCGCACCAGCGCCAAGCGTCTGCTCCACGCCCGCAACGAATCCCACACAGTCCCTTTCGTGAACCTCCAGATGGCCCGCGCCTATATGATGGCGGCGGACCCCAAAGCCGCCTCGCGCACCTGGCGGGATGTCCTTACCGAAATCCTGAAACTCAAACAAGGCGAGACTCAACGGCGTTGGGTCATTGCCTCCAAGGACAAGGCATACGCAAGCATCAACGACCGACTTCTGATCGAAACGCGTGCCGAGCACCTGTTGCGATCCATGGAGCTTGGCAAAGTCTCCACCAATGCCTACCTGCGCCGCATCCACAACTTCGCCTTGGACATGAGCTGGCTGCCCGCACCCATCATCCCGAAACGGCAGAGGCCAGCCATTCGGCACCGTCCGCGCCGGGCCATCACTTTTGAGGAACACGAGAAGATCATTGCCCGCGAACTCAATCCTGAAAGGAAGGCGTTTTATGAACTCGCGTGGCACATCGGCGCGTCGCAGTCCGACATCGCGTTTCTCAGGACCGAGGACATTGACTGGGGCCAACGCGTGATCAGCTATCAGCGCAAGAAAACCGGAGAATACGCGCTGATCCGCTTCGATGAGACGATTGAGGCGATCCTGCGCCGGTTGCCCAAAGACGGGCCGCTGTTCCCCTACCTGCGAACGGTCCGACCCGGTGACCGGGCCACTGAATTCATGCAGCGGACCCGTGGATTGGACATCAAAGGGGTCTCGCTCCATTCCTACCGCTACGCGTGGGCGGAAAGGGCTCGCAAATGCGGGTATCCCGAGCGCTTTGCCCAGGAAGCCCTTGGCCACAACAGCAAGGCGGTGCATCGCGCCTATGCCCGCAAAGCACAAGTGGTGGTCCCACCGCTCTCGGTTTACGAGTTGCAGCAGGTGACCGACCTTGGCCTTGAAATCCGCTTCCCTGGTCCAGTGGTGCTAACCAACCCGGCGTCCATCGAACTACCGCCTACAGCAACGGTTGCCAACTTATGAAATCACCCTTGAATTGCGACGCTCAGGCCGTCCGTCCCGGTGCGACCACCAGGCGCACCCTTCGGTTTGGCTCCAAGGACCGTTCGTTCCACTCGACTCAACATGCGATAGGCACTTGCATACAAGTGCCGACATATTGTATGGTTACGCCATGGCGACGATCATCGACTCGAAACTCCGTCCGCTGCTGCGCAAGAAATCGGTCATCCGGACCCGCGACCTGGCGCGCCTTGGCCTGCCGCGCACGGCACTCGAAGTTCCGCTGGCGGACGGGGTGGTCTCCCGTCTCAGTCACGGGGTCTACGCCGTCACCGGCTACGACGTTTCGCAGCACCATAGCTTCGCCCAAGCCGCTGTCCGAGTGCCGCATGGGGTTGTCTGTCTTCTCTCGGCGCTCGTGTTCCATGACCTGACCACGCAGTCGCCGCACGAGGTCTGGCTGGCCATCGACCGCAAAGCCCGCCAACCGGCGGAAGGATTTCCGCCGCTGCATGTCGTTCGGTTCGGAGGCGAGGCGCTCAACGCCGGAACCGCCATCCACCAGATCGACGGCGTGCCCGTGCCGATCACCACCCCCGCCAAGACAGTCGCCGACTGTTTCAAATACCGGAACAAAATCGGCATCAGCGTCGCGGTCGAGGCGCTGCGCGACGGTTGGACCAAGCGTCGTTTCACCATGGACGAACTCTGGGCCATGGCCCGCGTGTGCCGGGTGCATAACGTGATCCGGCCCTATGTGGAATCGCTCGCATGAAGACGCCAAATGTAGCCGCCTCGGTGCGTCATCGACTGCTGACCTTGGCGCGTGCGAAGAACTGGGAATATAACCGGGTCCTCACCCGCTACGGGGTGGAGCGTCTGCTCTGCCGTCTTGCCGCTTCACCGCACGGCGAACGGTTCCTGCTCAAAGGGGCCATGCTCTTCTCGGTGTGGGAAGGAGTGCCTCACCGGGCCACGAAGGATCTCGATCTTCTCGGGCTCCGTCGGCGTTCCCTGGATGAACTGCTCGCGTTGTTCCGAGAAGTGATCGCGACGCCCGTCGAACCCGATGGGCTTGTCTTTGGCGAGGTGAGCGCCGAACCGATCCGGGCCGCGATGGAAGCGGGCGGCATCCGGGTCATCCTGCGGGCCGAGTTGGCGGCGGCACGGGTGACGGTGCAGGTCGATGTCGGCTTCGGTGACGCCACGGTTCCCCCGCCGGTGATGGTGGAATTCCCGACACTGCTGGATACGCCCAAACCGAAGCTCCGGGCCTATCCTCCGGAAACGGTCATCGCCGAAAAGTTGGAAGCGATGGTGCGCTTGGGCATGGGCAACAGCCGGATGAAGGATTTCTTCGACCTCTGGCACTTGTCACGGACCTACCCGTTCGTGGGAGCTGTCCTCGCCGATGCCATCCGCGCGACCTTTGCCGCTCGCAACACTCCGTTGCCTATGGGTCGGATCACGGCATTGACGGCAGACTTCGTGGAGGACCGGAGCAAGCAGATGCAGTGGAATGCTTTCGTCCGGCAGGCCGCCGTGGCGGAGCACACACCGGAACTGTCGGAAGTTGCCCGATGCCTGCGGGAGTTCCTCGAACCCGTGCTGGTAGGTCTGCAAGTCAATTTCACCCCGCCTGGTCAATGGCAGCCCACGAAAGGATGGCAATGAACGTGACGTCACAGAAGTCGGTGGAATGGCAAAACAGCCTGACCGCCCTGAAAGAATCCGGAATCCCGGGAGACCCACTTGGATTCCCGCACCAGTTCCGTCACCACCTCATGGGGCGTGAACTGGGATGAGAACTACATCGCCCGGGACGTGATGCAGAATTTTTTTGACGCCAACCGCGAGCGACTTGGGAAAGTTAAGGTGCTCGTCGAAGAAAACACGGTCGAGATCATTGCCCCTGCCGAATTCGAATTGTCCCGGCTGTTCTATCTCGGGAGTGAAAAAGGAGGGGACGATGTGGGCCAGTACGGGGAGGGATTCAAAGCTGCCGCCGTGTGCCTCCTTCGAGACCACAGCATCGAGCCCATCGTGATGTCCGGGGACCAAGTCGTGTATTTGCGGATCGAAAGCCAGAAAGTGGCAGGAACGCAATTGCAGCCAGTGGTCTATGATTTCTTTCGCACCACTGAAGGATTTGCCGGGGCACGCATGATCCTGCGAGGCTGCTCCAAAACCCTCATCGTAGCGCTGACAGCAGGGCTCAACCACTTTTTCCATGAACACAATCCCCTGTTGGGAGCTAAGCTATGGTCATCATGGGATGGATCGTTTGCGGCCTACGCTTCAAAGACGGCCAACGGGCACGTTTTCTACCAGCGACTAAAGCGTGGAGAGATTCCGGATATTCCGGTGGTTTTGGTGATCAACAAGAGTTTTGAACGTATTGAAAAGAAGATACGGTCCGACCGCGACCGCAACGCGTTTGGTGGAGCACTCATGGATGTGTTCTACCAAATCTTCGCCCGCAGCGGAGTCCGAGATAATCAAGCCGGCCAAATGGCCATCGTAACTGCCGCCCGTAATTCCTAGACTCGCGGTCATCCGTTGATAAGCCAAATCGCCGAGTCAGGAACCTATCGCATCAGCTCCTGGCAGCCCGAGGCGGTAAGCAAGGTTTTTGGCGATGGGTTCTACGCCGTCTGCACCAGCCAGAAGTCGGCGGAGGCCCTTGAATTTGATCACTGGGAACGCAAATGGAGGGAACAGGGGAAAAAGGCGCTGCCGGGCTGAAGTTCGAGTGGAAAGTGTGCTTCGAATCCATTGGCCAGGCGGTACTGCTGGGCGATGAAGACCGAGGTTTCCAAACGCGGAGTTTGATCCTCGGCAGCGCCTTGAAGAAAGCTGGCGTAAAGACATCCTCGTCCCATCAACGGAAATCTTGATCGCCACCTCGCGGTCGAGTTTCGTGTCGGTCGCCCGATACACCGCTCCCATCCCACCCTGGCCGAGCTTGGCGGTTATGCGGTAGTGAGTGATGGTGGTGTTGATCACGGCCGGATATTGCGATGGCGCTATTCTGGGAACATTCCCGTGCTGCTTAAGGAGTCAGAATTTCAATGTCTGGCGCCACATGCTGAAAATGCGATGGGTTGCGCGTCACAATCCGCGCTGCACTTTTGCGACGGGCAATGGTCGCGTGCAGCGAATCGTAAATCCCTCCGCCCATGACTCCACGGCCCCGGGCCTCTCGAATCGCCGTCTCATAGTCCGCCAACTTTAGTGCCTCCACTTCAATCAATTCTCGCATGCTCAAAGTCAACTCGGCGGCGGCCTCCGTCGGCACCCGGTAAAAGCCGGTCAACGTCGCGAAGGTTTCCGCGAGGGCGTGGGCGTCGGTAAATGGTCGCTCGGAATCTTCCAGCGCTGAAAGGCAGGCCGCGTGTTCTGGATGTGCTTCCAGAACCGCACCCACCATGATTCCCGTATCGAGAAAGGTCATCGGAGGTATTCTCGTGATCGAGCAACCGCCTCATCAATCGGTGTGGCCGGCACTTCGCCCGTCCAAACCTTGAGCTTGCCGCGTTTCACAATGCGGCCGGACGGGTTGGCTTCCACTTCCAGAACAATCCGACCGGGCGTGGCGGAAACGGACAATTTCTGCGTTCGGGAAATTCCCGCCGCCCGGCGAAGTTCCCGGGAAATCACAATTCGATTTGAGGCGTCAAGTTCAACGGTCGTTTTCATGGCATGAATATGGCGTGGTCGTGGCGTGGTGGCAAACCCCAAAGATCGCCCGCACAACAGTGCCCAAACCTCATGGCTTTTCCTCCTCCAAGCCTGGGCGCAACCGATTGGCGTTCCGTGGTGACGAGTTCAGGTTTTGGTGTTGTACGCGAATTCTAAGAATGGGGAGGGCATGCGAGCGACGCGGGCAATCGATCAGGAGAACCTCGAGCGTTTGGTGGGCATCAAGGAACCGGTATGATCCGGACAACGGGTTTCGACGGAATGTTAATGTCGGCAAAGAGTGATTGGATCTGAAGCTTTGAGAACCTGGATGCGCCTGACAAACTCTGGCGGCCAAAACGGGACAGGATGCCACGAGTGCGTACGACCGCTGATGGAGACTACGATGACCCACTCATTCTCCCGTTGGCTCAAATCGGAAAGCCTGATAGATCCGGTTTCTTATCAGTGCGGAGTTCTTTCCGACATCCTTGTCGTAGTGGCCGGCCGTCGAAACCATGACCAGGTCGTTCTTCCGGTCGAAGAAGATGCATTGATCCCCGTTGCCGACGGCAGCCGGCGACCTCATCCCGGCCCCGTTCACGGAAAAGTCGAACAGCCAAAAGAGGTAACCGTAAGCGCCGCCGCCCGGCCTGCTGATCGCCGGTGCAAACGAGTCACGAACCCATTCCATTCGTAGAATCTGCTGTCCGCCCCATCGTCCTTCATCCTGGTACAGGATGCCGAACTTCAACATGTCCCTGGCGGTGAGCCGCAATCCGGACGCTCCCATGGGGGCGTCGAAATGGAGAAACTTGTTCCATTCGCTCCTCTCAATTCCGAGTGGTTTGAACAGGTATTCGCGCGCGAACTCATGGATATTCTTTCCAGAGGCCTTCTGAACAATAGCGGCCAGAATCTCCGAGCAGCCGCCGTTGTAATCCCACGATGTTCCTGGTTCGGTGACCAACCTCCGGCTGAGCACAAAACCCCAGGGGTCTTTGTTGTAATCCATCAGCGTCTCACTGTTGGCAGGATCGAGATAGGACACCTTCTCGTTCCAATCCAGGCCGGACGTCATGGTCAGGAGATGTTTGATGGTCAGCTTCTCGCGGCCGCCATTGTTGTATTGCTGGTATTCGTCGAAGAAGTCGAAGACCGGTTGATCCACGTTCTTGATAAGCCCTTGAGCAAGGGCAATTCCGACACACGCCGATACCACGCTCTTGCTCACGCTGCGGACATCATGCAGTACGGTCTCGCCGTGATGCACGATGCCCACCCCAATATCAGGACCCTTCGCGGGATCCCAGATCTCGCCGGCCCCATCAAAATATTGCTCAAGCACCAGTTTGTGGTTCTTGTAGATGATCAGGGAATGGCGGTTGGGATAGACCCCCTTCCGGATGTCGTCAACGAGATCGGTCAGTACCGCCTCATCCATGCCCACCTCTTCAAGTGTGCCGGTCGCAATGCCATCCTGCTTTAATGTTGGAGTGGACAGTTGCTGTGCGTGGGAAGGACTACATCCAACGACCAAAAGGATCGCTGACAGCACTGCCACCGTCTGGGCTCTCATGCTGTGTCTGGTGCGGACGACGGCGTTGCAGGCGAGTTGCTCGATCCGGTCGGCCATTCGGCGGGTGCCAAATTCGTCCTGCAGACTGCGGTGGGCCTCGTTGTAAAGATTGCTCATAACATGCTCGTGGATATTGTGGTCTGCTCAGGGTGGTTTCGGTCTCTTTGAATCACATGGTTTGTTTCATTATGTCACATCGCTGATGCCTCGATCACACCCATGCCGTCCGGGTTCTCGGTAAACCGATCAAACTTAAAGCCGCTGGCCTCGAACACCCTCGATTTCACGGGTAACCTCGGTGAGTTCCTTGGGCGGCACCGCCTGCATTGCGGTCGAAAAAGTGGATTCCGCGACCTTGAGTTTCCACGTGCCGACGATCGGGTCGGCCGCCCGTGCGGGTGCCGTGGACGACGCTTGCGGAGCAACCGGCATCTCTGAGTAGTGAACATGAACGATCTTCCAGACGCCTTGTTCCTTCCTCCAAACTTGGGTTT
>CALBIE010000385.1 GCA_937893495.1 uncultured Verrucomicrobiales bacterium
ATCGACACGGGGCAAGACCGCGGGCGTTCGGTTCGGCGTGCCAGACTGGAGGGGGCGCATTCGGGCGAAGCCTGCGGAGCGCGGCGTTTACGCCGCAGAAACGTCCACTTGCAACCATCGCAACCGCTATGCGAAAGACTTCGGCTCTGCGACGCCTCTGCGGACTGAAGTCCGCGCTCCCACGGCGGCACCCCGACCGATCGCGCCAAGTCAGAGGTCGGCGTTCCAATTAATCTTTGTAGCCGCCGAGGTGAGGAGGCGGACGCGATCATCCGCCTCCTTACCTCGGCGGCTACGGAGATCCCGATCCCTTGCTGAGATTGGCGAATCATGGAATCCCACTCCTCTGGCGAAGAAAATGGAAATTGGATTTGCCGGGCGAACTCGTTCAAGATTGCCCCTCCACTTCCTTCAGTTCCCGCAACAGTTTCTCAAACTCGTCCGCGTGTCGCGAAAGTTCGGATGCCTTCATGTCCGGGGCGTAACGCGCCTCATTGCAGACCTGGAAAGTCGCATGCACCTTCTGCAACAACTCCTCCGCCACGCCGGCAGGCCTCAATCGGGCATCAACAACCTCTTCGGTAATCGCCGCCGCCGGCACATCCATTCGCTCACCCAACCGCTCCTGCAACAGACGAAATAGATTGGCGAAAAAATCGGCGACATGTTCCTCCGTCGCCTGTTTCCGCAATGCCTGCAACCCTTCGAAAACAGTTCTCTCAACCTCCAGGCGACGACGCAAACGGGGATTATTAGCCAGGGCTTCACTCCTTTTGCGCCGGACAAACAAGGCCATCCAGGCCAGGAATGAAATCGCCGGCACGCTCCACACGGCCGCATGTGGATGCAACCCGGCACCGATTGGTTGCACAATACCCAGATTCGGCTTGATATGGATTAACTCGGGCATGCGCTGATGATCGCCCGCTGCGCCGTTCGTCTGCGCCACCATAAACACGGGTTGCTGCGACCCGCCCGCGGAAGGACGAACAACCAGCGGAAATGGCCCTTCGCGCAATGTCCGGTATTCTTTGCTCTGCGGATCAAAGAAACTAAAGGTCACTTCGGGCAATTCGGGAATATCCGGCTTCTGCGGTACCACCACCTGCTCGAACGTCTTCACTCCCTGCATCTTCATTTCATCGCCCACCTCGGAACTGCTGGTAGGTGGATAGACTTTGAAGTCCTTCCATGAATCAAGTGACGGCAGATTGACATTCGCGAGCGCGCCCGTGCCGGCAATCTGCACGCGCAGGGTAATCGGATCGCCCACGGCGAGATTCGTCGGCGTCGCCGTCACCGCCATATCGTAAGTGCCAAGCGCACCACTGAATCCCGTGGGAACATTCGCCGTCGGCAGCGGCAGCACATTCATTTCATAGGGTTCACTCGTGGGCGCAACCCGACTCAAGCCGAAGCTTTGAAACCCGAAAAAATCCTTCCGCTGTTTGGGAATCCTCAGAGTAAAAGGGCATTGCACTGGTCCAATCGTCAGCTTGCCCGCCTTCACCGGACGGGCAATTGTTTGAAATACGACAACGTTGTAAATTCGATTGTTGGCCTGACTCCGGGTGGTGCGATGCGACAGTTTTCCAAGCGTAAATCCGTCGGCCGAAATCGTCGGCAACTGGATGTCCTGCCCGTTGAGAAAAAACAACTGCACCTCCAACGGAAATGACTGTCCAACGTAAACCTCGCGACTGGGCGTGTGTACCCGCACAAAAGTAAACTGAGCCAGAGGATCGTTCGGCGGGGTGACTTCCTTGCGCGGCAGCACGTTCAACGACATCGGCGAGGTCGGCAAATGGGCCCCGCCCACTTCGGCGGTAAACTTTGGAATGGTGTATTGCTTGGCTTCCAGCGGTTTCAGCGTGAATCGCACGATGAGGACCTCGCTTTTCTGCCCATTGTTAAACGTAATATTCTGCTCCTGTCCGGCGTAACCGATTTCAAGATGCTCGACCGCCGGAATAGTGGGAAGCTTATCGGGTTTCCCCCCGTCGAATCGCAGCGTCAGCACGGCACTCTCACCGAGTTGAATCGTCGAACGATCGAGCCCGGCACTGAAGGTCACGGCATCAAGGTGATTCTTTGAGACGAAGAGCAACAACAGCAAAGCAACTATTGCCGTCAAGGAACCCTGCCCATTCAAATTGACACCTCGCTCGTTCACCACTTTTTCAAAAAGCGTTTATCCACCCGGTTCGTCTGCGGGGGCTGAAAAATCAATGCACGCTCCTCGCCCTTCTGCGAATCGAGCAATTGTTTCGCCTGCTCCGGCGACATCTGCCCCAGAGGCGTCGGTGATGGCTGTGGTGGTGGGGATTTTCCGGGATCTCCCTTGTCCTTTTCGTCACTCTTTTCGGGCGGAGAAGGCTTCTTCTGTTCGTCGCCTTTTGAGTCGGGCTTCTTCGCTTGGTCTTTCGAATCGGGTTTCTGCTCCTGTTTGGACTCGTCCTTCTTATCGTCCTTCTTCCCCTCGTCGGACTTGTCCTGCGGGTCCTTTTTGTCGTCCTTTTTATCCTCGTCGCCCTTCTGCTTGTCCTTGTCGTCGTCCTTTTTGTCCTCGTTCTCGTCCGACTTCTGTTCCTGCTTTTGCTGCTCCTGCTGTTTTTCCAATTCCTCCAACCGATATTTCACGAAGTCGCGATTGTGCTTCGCGTCAGCGTCTTCGGCATTCATCTCGATGGCCTTCTCATACAGTTTTAAGGCATTTTTCCATGCCTCGCTTTTTTTGTCCGGCGAGGGCGCGGCCTCGCCCTGATTAAAAACGGTGTTTCCGAGATTATACCATGACCGCTGTTGAAGGGACTCGTCCTCGGTGGCAATTGCGGCACTGAAGTTGCGAGCGGCTTCATCGAATTGCCGCGCCCGAAACGCGGCCGCGCCAGCATTGAAGTGCAACCGATAGTCGTCCGGAGAAGCGTCGCGCAACTTGCGATATTCCTCCAAAGCCTCTTCGTATTGACCTTTTTTGAATTGCTCGTAAGCGGTTTTTGAAGATCCCCGCACCGGTCCGGCACTCGCCAGCATCAGGACGAGCGCCAACATCGCGACGACCGGCGCCGACCCTGCGTCAGTCGTCGCTTTCTTTCGTCGTCGTCTGCGTTCCGGCAAAAACATTTCAATCAAAAGCAAAACAATCGCCAGCGTCAGCGGCCAGTAAAATCGCTCGAAATAACGCCGCACCATCCGGGCCGTGTATTCACCCTTGGGTAACGGAGCCAACCCGCGAGCGTACAATGTTTCGATGGTATCGGCCCCGCTCAGGTTCAAATAAAATCCCTTGGCCGCGCCGGCAATCTGCTGCAAAAGCTCCTCATTCAACCGCGATTTCACGACATTCCCGGAATCGTCTTTCAGATACTGCGCTCCCCCACTCCCACTTCCAATCGGGATCAACTCACCTTGCGGGGAACCGATGCCGATCGTAAAGATGCGCATCCCCTCTTTGGCCGCCAATTCGGCCGCCTCCAAAACGCCTTCCTCGTGATCCTCGCCGTCGGTAAACAGCACCAGGATTCGGTAATTATCGCCCTCGTTCTTAAAGGCTGAAAGAGCGGTCATGATGGTCTCAGCCAGGGCCGTGCCCCCCTGCGGCATGATATCCGGGTTTACCACGGAAATGCTTTGGCGAAATGCTTCGTCATCAAGCGTCAACGGGCATTGCAGGAAGGCGGTTCCCGCAAATGCGATCAAACCCAGGCGATCCGTCCGCGCCAGTTTCATCAGATCCAGCGCCGCCAGTTTGGATCGCTCGAGACGGTTCGGTTTGATATCACGCGCGAGCATGCTGCGTGACGCGTCGATGGCCACGACAATATCCAACCCGCGCTGTTTCGCTTCTTCCCACTTGAATCCCCATTGAGGTCGGGCCATGGCAAGGATCAGCAAAACCACCGAGATTACCAGCAAAGCCAACCGCACTTTCTGCCGCGGCTTGGAAACTCCCACGGTGAGTTCGGCCAACAGGCGGGATTGCACGAACTGTGCGATCAGCACCTCTCTCTTTCGCCACGCCCAAACGAGAAATGAGGCCAGTGCCGGCACCAAAACCAGCAGCCAGAGAATTTGTGGAAGTGCAAAGGTCATAGCTGACTAACAAGTTCACAGTTCACAGTGCTCAGTTCACAGAGAGAGGAATCGTCCACACCCATGATTGACGCACGTCCACTGTGGACCATGCACTGTGAACTATTGGTCCGAGTATTCACGGCAACCTCCTCAGCCAGGTATTCGCCAGCACCATTTCCGCGATCAGCATCGCGAGGCCAATACCGATCGCCCAATGCATCAATTCGCGATAGCGGAGAAACTTTTTCACCACCACGGTTGTTTTTTCCAGTTGATCAATTTCGTCGTAAATCGTCCGCAAGGTGGACGCACTATCCGCCCGGTAATACTTGCCGCCGGTCTTGTCCGAGATTTCCCGCAAAGTATCCTCGTCAATATCGACCTTCATGTTGACATACACCTGACGGCCGAACGGGTCGCGTCTGGGCATCGGCGCGTGGCCGCGAGTGCCCACGCCGATGGTATAAACTTTTACCCCGAGCACTTCGGCTGCCTCAGCCGCAGTCACCGGTTGCACCTGTCCGGCGTTATTTTGCCCGTCGGTCATCAAAATGACGATTTTGCTCTTCGACTTCAATTCGCGCAACCGATTGACCCCGGCAATCAGTCCGGAACCAATGGCGGTTCCATCCTCGATCCCGTCAAAACTGAGGCGTTCGAGGTTCGTAATCAGGAAATCGTGATCGAGCGTCAACGGCGCGGCCAGATAGGCGCGTCCCGCAAAGGCAATCAATCCGATGCGATCACTGGGCCTTTTCGTCACGAATTTTTCAACCACGTCTTTGGCCATCGCCAGGCGATTGATGCGCTCATCCTTTTCGTTGAAAAAATCTTCCGCCTGCATGCTGGTGGACAAATCCATACAAACCACGATATCAATGCCACTCGCCGATACCTGGGCCTCGCCTTCAACAAACCGGGGGCGCGCGAGAGCGACGATGAACGCCGCCAATGCCAACCAGCGAAGCGCCCGGAGAATCGCGCCCGGATCGCGCCGCGTGCGGGCGGCAATCGTGCGAACCAGACCGACCGAAGAGTAGAGGAACGCGGGGCGTTTCTCGAATTTCCCCTTCAACCACGCCAGCAGCGGCAGCACCAACAATGCGGCCAATACCCAGGGATGTTCGAAGGCAAATTTCATTTTTCAACGATCGCTGAACGACTCGCGCCCACCGCGGACCCAATCGGTGCGGTTTCCTCGACCAGTCGCAACGCGGCATCATGCAAATCGCGAAGCTCGGTTTCCGCGGGTTCGTAGCGGGCAAATTTCACCAGGTCGCAGCGATTCAAAAAGTCTTCAAGGCTTGTCTTCTGGCCTCCGCTCAGCACGAAGGACGTCTGCAACTCCTGGAGAAACTCCTCGGTCGTCCGTTCTGGCGCGTGAAAGTCGAACTGTTCTTCCAGGTAAACGCGCAGAATTTGCGACACTCGGGTGCAGAAGGGTTCCGGATCATGCAACAACGTCAAGGCAGCTTGCAAATCGTCCAATGCCGTGCGATAGGCCGGCACGAGATCGGGAAGAACCGGTGATTTTGGTTTCGGGCGATACCACTTGCGCCAGGCCAGCCACGCCAGAATCAGCAACCCAATGACCGCCAGCGTAATCCACAGCCATAGGAGACTGGGCGGAATGGGAACCGCATCGCGAATGTCACGCAACCCCTCCTGCAATACCGCATTGGTCGAAGTGACCGCGGAGTTGGTCGAGGGCGCCGGAATGATGATGGCTTGATTGGTGGCCACGTCGGGGATTAGTGCACAGTGCTCCGTGCACAGTTCACAGAAGACAGGTAATTCGTTCGTTGATTGGAATTCATATTGATTAGCGGTTCATCCTGATCGCCGAAGTTGGGGAGCACACCCGCCCCGGGTGTGGCTGGCCGCGCCTCGCGGCCAGCTTCCTGCGCGCGACACTGACACGAACGCTCAAATCGTTTCGGCGCGACCGGGTTTTCCGCGAGGGCGCGAAAAACAGCGCCCGAGGCGGGCGCGATCCCCTTTCCGTCTCGGAGGTCGAGTTCATTATAGTCCATTGAACCGGGAACTGATTGATCACCATGAAAAAAATTTCATAAAACATTATCCGCGTCGGGCTCGCTTTTCCCGATTCTCAAAAAAACGCGCCAGCGCGCCGGAATAATCCTCGTCCGTCCGCAGGTGAATCGCATCAATGCCAAGTCCGCGCAACTGCCGACGCAGAGAGGACTGCAACAGTGCCTGTTCCTCCTGAAACTGCTGACGCAGGGCGCGACTGCCGGTCTGTATTTCAACCACCTCGCCGGTCTCCGCATCCTTCAAAACCACCCGACCAAGCGCGGGCAATTCCGTCTCAAAGCGATCCACGATCTGCACCGCCACCAGGTCATGCCGGCGATTGACCTGGCGCAAGGCAGTCTGCGTCTCACGCGCGATGGGTTCGTGGGTGGAAAAGGATTGAGAAAAAGCATCCTTCCCAAAGCGGACTGGCCGTCGTGATTCAAGAAAATCTGAAATGAGCACTACGATCGCCTTCCTCCGCACGAGGTGATTCATGAAACGGACGGCTTCTTCGATGTCCGTTTCGCGACGGGTTGGTTTGTAAAACAGGATCTCGCGGATGACCCGCAACACATGTTTGCGCCCCTTGCGAGGAGGGATGAACTTCTCGACTTCGTCGGTAAAAAGAATGAGGCCGACATTGTCGTTGTTGCGAATGGCCGAGAAAGCCAGCACCGAGGCAATCTCAGCCGCGAGTTCGCGCTTGGATTGCGAACTCGACCCGAACAAACCCGACCCGCTCAAATCGACCATGAGCATCACCGTCAACTCACGTTCCTCGACAAACTTCTTGATGAACGGGTGGTTCATCCGCGCGGTGACGTTCCAATCGATGGCGCGAACATCGTCGCCAGGCTGATACTCGCGCACCTCGTCGAAGTTCATCCCCTGCCCCTTGAAGACGGAATGGTAATGCCCGGAAAGCGATTCCGTCACCAGGCGGTTGGTGCGAATCTCGATCTGTCGAATCTTCTTGAGAATCTCTCGAGGAATCATTGGCGGGAAATCAAGGCACCGGCAGTTCGTCGAGAATTTTCTGAATGACCGTTTCGCTGGTCTTGTCTTCCGCCTCGGCTTCGTACGTGACGGCCACTCGGTGACGCAGCACGTCCATCGCGATGCTCTTCACATCCTGCGGAGTGACGTAACCGCGTCCGCGCAGAAACGCATACGCCTTGGCCGCGAGGGTCAGCGAGATCGTCGCGCGCGGTGAAGCGCCGAGCTGAATGAAATCGCGCACGCGAATCTCGTAATGATCCGGGTCGCGCGTCGCGCAAACCAAATCAACGATGTAATCCTTCACCTTGTCATCGATGTAGATCTCATTAATGACCAGCCGGGCGGCCATAATGTCTTTCACATCGGTCACATGGCTGGCAGTCGGGAGGTTGGACGTCTTCGCCATCAAATCGAGAATCTGCCGCTCTTCCTCGCGGGTGGGGTAGCCGATTTTCAATTTCAACATGAAGCGATCCACCTGCGCTTCCGGCAGCGGATAGGTGCCTTCCTGTTCGATCGGGTTTTGCGTCGCCAGCACGAGAAACGGGTCCTCGAGCTTGAAGGTCTGTTCGCCAATGGTCACCTGGTGTTCCTGCATCGCCTCCAGCAGCGCACTCTGCACCTTGGCGGGGGCGCGGTTGATTTCGTCCGCCAACACCAGATTGGCGAACACCGGGCCCTTGCGGGTCGAGAAATCGCCGGATTGCGGATTGTAAATCTGGGTGCCGATGACGTCCGCAGGCAGCATGTCAGGCGTGAATTGCAGTCGTGAGAACTTCACGTCAAGGCAGGCGGCCAGTGTTTTGACGGAAAGGGTTTTCGCCAGCCCCGGAACACCTTCAAGCAGCACATGACCGTTGGCGAGCAATCCGACGACCAGCCGGTCGGCAAGGTATTTCTGGCCAACAATGACTTTGTTGATCTCGTTGAACAGCGGTTGCACAAATGCCGCCGTCCGCTGCACTTCTTCGTTTATCGCGGTAATTCCCGAACTCATATTTTTGGTATCCTATCGCCCCAGTGACAATCAAACCAGCCCCGGCGTTCAGAAATTTTAAAAAGCATTTCCGCGCGAACCCCCTGTGGCGGAGCGACATAAGCATTGCCTGAACCGGGTATTTTCCTATGGTATGGCCCGTTGTGGCAACGAAGGATGCCTCTCATTGACTTACCGTAGTTACAGATTCTGGCAATGGTTCCGGGCGCACTGGCATCGGATGGGTGCGGCTCATCTGGTACTGGTGATTTCGCTGATACCGACCATCATCGCCTACCAGCGCGTCAAGGAGTACGCCCGCGCCCAGGAACTACAGCGGTTTGAACAGATCGCGCAGTCCAGCCGCGAGAATATTGAGCGCCACACACTGCGCCACATCGAGGCGCTCAATCACATCAAGAGTCTCATCGACACCCCTGGCATCACCCCCACAGACCGGGAAGACTATCTGGAACGGGCCGGGTTTTACGGCACCTACTCGGCATTCCTGCATGTGGCCCAGATTGAGAAGCTCGCCACCCGGCCAGACGATCCCTGGCCCAATTCCGAGGATACCTATCGCATCGCCATCGACAAAAAACGCAATGACGTCAATTCGTTGAAAACGTCTTTCGACACCGCCCAGAAACAGGCGTTTGCCGAATTGATTAGCCTCGCGGTCACGACCGGGAGCATCGAAGTCTCCGAAACGACTTACTTGACCCATCCTCAAACCGGCAAGCGAATGGGTCTGGTGGCTATCGCCATCCCGCTGGGTAACGCCGCGAGCCGAACTAACGACGCCCCGAAGGGGGTCGTGTTCGCAACCATCGATATCGCCCGACTGGTGGCTAACCTGCTGCCCTCGGCCGAGTTCCCCAATCTCGCCGCCAGCATTCTCGATCACCGGGAGACCCGGCGCTACGAACTGGATGAAAGCGAGGCAGCGCAAAAATCTTCAACTCTGGAAAGAGTGGTCAAGTTTCAACTGGCCAACCGCACGTGGTCCATTCGTATGACTCCGCTCGGTCAGTTTTATCTCGGACCACCCAGTCGCCTGCCATGGTTCGTCCTCGGTGCCGGAATATCGGTCAATCTGTTGCTCTACGGCATCGCCCGCATGCAGGCCAACGCCCGCCTCGAAGCCGAGCGCCTGACCGAGGATCTCCGCGCCGTGCAGGAGCGCGACCGAATGCTCGAGCGCGCCACCAATGACGCCATTTGGGATTGGGATATCCTCCGCAAGCGCCTGGTGTGGAACGAAGCCATGCAGGCGATGTTTCGCTATAGCGCCAATGACCTCGATTACACCGTCGATTGGTGGCTCGAACGACTTATTCCAACCGACCGCCGCCGGGTGTGGAACGGAAGGGAAATGGCCGTCCAGACCGGTGGCGAATTCTGGGCCGACGAATATCAATTTCGCCGGGGCGACGGCACCTACGCATCCGTCATCGACCGCGGTTTCATTATTCGTGACCGGCAGGGAATAGCCATTCGCATGATCGGTTCCATGGTCGATATCACCGGCCAGAAAGAAGCCGAGGAGGCCCGCCAGATTTCTGAACGCAAGCTTGCCCTTCATATCCAGCAAACACCGCTGGCGGTGATTGAATGGGACCTCGACTTCGAAGTGACCGCGTGGAATCCCGCCGCTGAAAAAATCTTTGGCTACGCCGCCTCCGAAGCCATCGGTAACCCGGCGCGGGAGCTTATTGTGCATGCCCCCAGGGAGAGTTCGAATTCGTTTCTCTTCTCAAATATGCTGGCCGGCGATTCGCTGCCGGCGGAAGTGCGCGATACCATGAACAACACCTGGCACGACATCCTGAAAGAAGCCAGCGAACGCGAGAGTAACAAGGCGGGGAAGAATCCCGCGAACGGCCTGTCCCAGCGCAGCATCAACGCCTTCGCCGTCGTCAATCGGACCAAAGCGGGCAACCCAATCATCTGCGACTGGTACAACACCCCGCTCGTGGACAGTGGCGGCAAAGTCATCGGCATTGCTTCGCTGGTACTCGATGTCACGGCGCGCAAACAGGCGGAGGACGATCTGGCGGCCGAAAAAGAACGCCTCGCCGTCACTCTTCGCTCCATCGGCGACGGTGTTATCACGACCGATACCGAGGGCCGCGTCACACTCATCAACAAACTCGCCGAAGATCTTACTGGCTGGAAACAGGGCGAGGCCATGGGACAGCCAATGGTCAAGGTCTTTAACGTCATTGACCAGCAAACCCGCACCGCATTTCGCAATCCGCTGGCCCAGGTGCTTTCCTCTGGCGAGATCGTGGACTTGCCGAATCTCAGCGTATTGTTGACCCGCGATGGCTCCGAAAAACTCATTGGCGCTTCGGCCGCCCCGATTCACGATCAGGACAGTAGGATCATCGGCGCAGTCCTCGTATTTCGCGACATCACCGACGAGCAGACCGTCATGGAAGAACGTCAACGTGCCGGAAAGCTGGATTCGCTGGGAATCCTCGCTGGCGGCATCGCGCACGATTTCAACAACATCCTCACGGCCGTCGTCGGCAACGTTTCTTTTGCCCGGCTTTTCGCCGAACCAGGAGACAAACAGTATGGACGACTCGAGGAAGCCGAGAAGGCGGCATTGCGCGCCAAGGATCTCGCGACGCAATTGCTGACCTTTTCAAAAGGCGGTTCTCCGGTTCGGCAAACGGCCTCACTCGGCGAACTTATCCAGGATTCCACCTCCTTTGCCCTGCGCGGTTCGAACGTCCGCTGCGACTACGCGGCGGACGCTGACGTGTGGCCCGTTGAAGTTGATCAGGGCCAGTTCAGCCAGGTCATTAACAATCTGGTCATTAACGCAGTGCAGGCGATGCCCGACGGGGGAGTACTTTCCGTGCGTGCGTCCAACGTGACGCTCCCTCCGGAAAACAACCTGCAATTGCCACCCGGCCGTTACGCCAGGATCATCGTCCGCGATCACGGAACGGGAATTGCCCCGGAACATCTCCCGCAGGTGTTTGATCCCTACTTCACAACGAAGGAAAAAGGGACCGGACTCGGGCTCGCCACCTGTTACTCGATCATCAAACGTCACGATGGATTGATCACGGTCGATTCGACAGTCGGAGACGGCACGGAATTTCACATCTACCTCCCTGCCTCCGATAAGGTCGCTCCCAAACGCAAAATCGAAACGGACGCGCCCATCGAAGGGCAAGGCCGGATACTGGTAATGGACGATGAGGAAATCATCCGCGAACTCGCAATCACCGCCCTGGAATTCCTCGGTTACGAGGTTGATGCCGTCGCCGACGGCGAAGCCTGCATCGAAAGCTACTCAACCGCACGCGAGCAGGGAAAACCCTACGCGGCCATCATCATGGATCTAACCATTCCCGGCGGCATGGGGGGCGTGGAGGCAATCAAGCACCTCCGGGAAATCGATCCGCACGTCAAGGCCATCGTGTCCAGTGGGTACTCCAGCGGGCCCGTCATGGCGAATTACCAGCAGCACGGATTCAGTGGCATGGTTGCCAAGCCCTACAAGATCGAAGAACTTGCCAAGGCCTTGTCCAATCTCATCAAAAACGGCAAACCGACCAGTTGATTGCTTTTACTGCGGCCTTGAATGACTGGCCGGGAAACGCGGAAATTTAATGCACAGGCCAAACCAGAACCTGTCTATCCTTTCCACTCAAACGCTTTTTTCTTGAGCGCGTAGAGGTACCCAATAAAGAGGATGCCGATAAAGGTCAACATCGAGCCGAGGATTAATCCCGAGGTCGCGGGGTCAGCCACCTGCTCCTTGAAAACCACCGCCCACGGAAAGAGGAAGACCACCTCGATATCGAAAAGGATGAAGAGCATCGCCACGAGATAGAACTTCACCGACATTCGCGGGGCGCCTTCGCCCTGTGCCAGCATGCCACACTCATACGGCGAGTCTTTCATGCGATTGGGGGTCAGACGATGACGGTTGCTGAATTTCCCGATCAACACCGAGGCAATCGAACCGCCGAATCCGAAAAGGACCGCGACCAGTCCCAGTAGCAAGACCGGGACATATTGCAATAATTGCGACGAATCTCCGTCCATATGGCCGGACGATAGGAAACGCCCCCATGCCTGGCAAGCGGAAAGCCGGGAACGGCTTTAGGGTTGCCAGATCGGCAACATCGGGCGACAATTTCCTCAACGTTATCAGACACCCGGAGAGGGAAGTCAGCGGAAAGAAATCGTGAGATTGCCAATCAAACAATCAGGAAGAAGGGGATTCACGCTCGTTGAAATCATGATCGTGGTCGGCGTGCTGGGCATCATGATGATGATTGCCATTCCCAACTTCCTCAACGCCCGCGCCCGCGCTCAGGTGCGCATCTGCATCACGAATCTGCGTAATATTGACGTGGCGAAACAGCAGTGGGGATTCGAAAACCGCAAACTGGCTTCTGCCCGGCCGAATTGGCGGCAACTTCTGCCCTATTTCAAAAACCTGAACCGCAATGAAACCTGTCCGGCAGGTGGGCGCTACAATATCCGGAGACTGGATCAGGATCCGCGTTGCAATCGTCGGCGTTTTGGCCACGACCTTGGGAATCTGGATCAGGACAACGATCCCCGGCCGAATTAGGACGGAATGACGCTGCCAGTCCCCGGCATGGGGGAATCTCTCATTCGCAGATCAGGTTGCCAATGTGACAATCAAGAGGCATCTTCTCCCAGTTTGCAATATTCGCGGTTTTCTGCCAACATCACTAGCGACAGACGTTCGAGGCACATGAAGATATCGGCCACCAATCGACGTTCCGGATTCACCCTCGTGGAGATCATGGTGGTGGTAGGGATCCTTGGTATCGCCATGATGATTGCCCTGCCAAACATGTTCAAGGCGCGCGACACAGCTCAGAACAAAATCTGCATTTCGAATCTCCGGTTAATCGACCGCGTCAAGCAGCAATGGGCCTTTGAGAACAACCAGGGCGAGGCAACCACTCCCGCCTACAGCGATATTCGCCCCTATCTTCCGGACCAGGCTCTCAACAGCTATTGCCCGGCCAGCGGGCTTTACCTGATCCGGCCATTGAACCGCGACCCGCTCTGCACGTTGTGGCGCCGGGGACATCTCATCGTCAACTGACACAAATTCACGCATCTGTCCCCACGGCGAGCTGACGCTGTAATCGTCTGGCTCGGCCTATCCACTCGGCTTCTTGACGCCGTTGAAAACCCGGTGTGTGCGCCTCCTCGCGAATCACGTCGTCCACCAACAGCTTCGCCTGCTTCTTTTCGCCAGACTCAACATACAATTCAGCCAGCCGGACTTTGGCCCGCGCATAAGAATGGCTGCCCACCACGCGTTGCCAGATCTGAATGGCCGAGTTGGTTTCCTTCAATTGAATCAGGCAATCGCCCAACGCCATAAGCGTCTCACCGTAATCGTGGGACGGATTCTCGACGCAGACATTTTCCAGTAACTCGCGGGCCTCAACGGCGCGGTCCAGCTTGAGCAGGCTCTGGCCAAGGTGGGCTTTGATGTCCGTATCCTCGGGATCGCGCTCGCGGGCGGCACGATATTTTTCCAGTGCCTTCTCATACTTGCCCTGTCGGTAGTACACATCGCCCAGTTCGAAGTAGTGATGCGCCTTGTCCAGGTGCAGAATTTTCTGTTCAAGCTCCTTGATGCGTTTCCGATCCGCGGAACCCGCGAAGACAAATCCCTTCCCCGTGTCGGGCGCATTGCGGTAAACCAGAAAATAATAAAGCACCGCGTTGATGACCGGAAAAATAATCAGAAATACAACCCACATCCACTCATCCCGACGCACGGCATCAATCAACATCCATACCTGAAAAACCAGAAATATCAGCGTCAGCGGGTTCCTCAGCCAGAATTCCAGATTGGAATAGAAAAATGCAACCATGCTGCGCTGCCCCTCTATGCACGGCGTCCCGTTTCCGTCGAACGATGCCAATGCGCATCCGAATCATTTTTGCGCAATCGTGCGCGAGCCGGAAAACCATCCTGCAATGGCCTCGTCGGATTGCGGAAATCAATTCCAGCCAGTTCCGTGTAATGCCGGAAGACATCGACGTTTTGGATAAACCCGCCAAACCGTTTCGCGCCCGGACCGATCGCAAGCAGCGGCACGTAATCCGCCGTGTGCGCATTGCCGGTCCAACTCACCCCGATATGATTGGCGAGCAACTGACCCAACTGACAGTTCAGATTGTCCATCAGACCGAACAGCGGCTTTCCGCTGGCGGGCAACTTACCGGCGCCAGAGAGCGCGTAAGGGATCAGCCGTTCAAGTCGGGCTGGCGAAATTTTGTAGTCAGTCGCCCGAAAAATAATTTCGGCAATCTCAGCCGGTGTTTTGGCTGAACGGAATTCCCGGGTGATCACCTCGAATGAATTCCGCACGGATTTGAGATTGTAAAACAGCGGCGTGCTTAATGCATAACCGCTCCCCAGCCCGTTTAATCCAGGGTTGCCATTCCCGTGGTCAGTCGTAATGACAATCAATGTTTCCGGCTGGCGCTGTTGAAACTTCACACAGACGTCGAGGGCCTCGTCGAAGGCGATTTGGTCACTGAAGGCCGCCGCCGCATCGCAGGTGTGACAACCATGATCCACTCGCCCGCCTTCCACCTGCATGATGAAATGGTTTTCGTTCTCCAGTCGAGCCAACGCCCGTTCGGTCATCGCCGCCAAAGTGGGAACAGATTTATCGACGGTACCCGGGCTCGCCTGATCTACCGAGTACGGCAGATGGCTTTCATTAAAAATGCCGAGCCACTTTTTGTCACGCGAAGCACGGCTAAGCTCGTCCGAGGTCCGCATTATTTCGTATCCCGCCTTCAGATATTCTCCCGCCAGATCGCGCTTGTCCTTACGCCGATCTGAGGCGAAGTATTTCTGACCGCCACCGAGCATTACTTCCACGTTGCCCGCGAGATATTGTGCGGCGATCGCTTCCGCATCCGAACGTCGAACGCCCTTGGCGGCGAATCCGGCGGGAGTGGCATGAGTGATTTCAGTCGTGGTCACCAACGCGCGTTTCCAACCCTGTTCACCAAACAATTCATAGAGTGTCTTCAAGGGACCGTGATCGAGCAGGTCGTTCACCCACCCGTTCATGATGCGCGATCCGCTTCCCCACGAACTCGACGCCGCCGAGGAATCGGTCACCAGCGAATTGAGACAGCGCATGTCCATTAATCCGCTCACGGACGCGGGATTCCGATACAACCCGACCCAGGTCAAACCCTTCCCGCGCTTGATCAGGGAGAGATGATCGGAGCAAGTCAGTGTCCCCATACTCATCCCATCGCTGACCAGATGAATGATGTGACGCGGTCGCCCCCTGGCATCGGCTGGCTGAGACTGTTTGGCCAGACTGACGTACGGCGCACCCACCGCCACCGCACCTGCCATACTTGAACCGGAAATAAAATTGCGACGACTACTCGGCATCGCAGGAAGTTAAGCGGCTGCCTTTCCGTTGCCAACTATATTGCATGGTCATCGCTCAATTCCGTGGTTGCTGGACTGGAACGGTTAATCTACGGTTTGCCCGCGCGACGAATGAAAGTTTTTATCGACGGAAAATATTACGACGAAGACAAGGCGAAGATCTCGGTATTCGACCACGGGCTGCTTTATGGGGACGGCGTTTTCGAGGGGATTCGGGCCTATAGCGGACGCGTCTTCAAGCTGAAGGAGCACGTGGATCGGCTGTTCTATTCCGCCCATGCGCTACTACTGAAAATCCCAATGACCCACGCCGAGATGGCCAAGGCGGTCGTCGATACTTGCCGCCGGAACAAGCTGCGGGATGGTTACATCCGACTGGTCGTAACACGCGGCGTTGGAACGCTTGGATTGAACCCTTTTAAATGCGCCAAGGCGTCCGTCATCATCATCGCCGGGAAAATCCAGCTTTACCCCCCGGCACTCTATCGGAAGGGCATGGACATCGTCACCGTGCCGACGACTCGCAG
>CALBIE010000386.1 GCA_937893495.1 uncultured Verrucomicrobiales bacterium
CTGCTTCTGCTTCTGCTTCTGCTTCTGCTTCTGCTTCTGCTTCTGCTTCTGCTTGGGTTGACTGCGG
This sequence comes from uncultured Verrucomicrobiales bacterium, assembly GCA_937893495.1. Lineage (GTDB taxonomy): Bacteria > Verrucomicrobiota > Verrucomicrobiia > Limisphaerales > JAYPXF01 > CALBIE01. Next base: position 68 of record CALBIE010000386.1, read on the forward strand.
TTGACCATGTTGACCATTGTTGACCGGCCTTGCTTTGTCGCGGCCTTCGGCCCTGTATTTTTCACGATAAGCCCTCTGATAATCGCGCCGTGCGCCTTCGTCGCGGGTGTTCCGATATTTGAGATAGTTGACCAAGTAATATCCGCGCTCGCAGTCGCTTCGAACAATCCGCCTCCCATCCTCTTCCTTGGAATTGCTTTCAGGGTCCGGCGCCATGAGTCTTTTTATCGCCGCATTGAAATCTTGGAACGGCATGTTCATTCGCCGCGCTAAGGCAACGTCCGTGCCGATGACGTAGCCTTGTGGGTCCGCGATTGCGAGCAGCGCCATGAAGACAAATCTTGTCGCAACGTCCTCTTCCATGAGGCTGGATTCGGTGATTCGGCTGAAAAGTTTGGCGTACATTCAAACGGCTTTCTCATCAAGATCCATCGCGTGCCTCCGTTGACAGCGTGGCCCGGAGCGTCTATCGTTGCCGTGATCCTCCTCGGGGGGTCGCCTCGTGAGCTCGCCGCCCGCGGGGTTTTTTTGTGTCCTCATTTTGCCGTCCGGATCGTTCGTTTCTCCAGCGCCAGGCGAACCTGTTCGGGACTGAAAAAGACAAGATGGCCAATTTTTAGGTGGGGAATCGTTCGGGCCTTTTGCTGCATCCGGAGCCACCGCAAAGACGGTCTCGATTCGGTGTCCGGCCACAAGCTTTTCAGCAACCCTTCCGCGTTTAGTAATTCCAACGGTGCATTCATGATCATATAATTTCATTTACCTACCCTTTAGAAACTGTTAACCAAATGTCCCAAATGGGAAGACCGTCAAAGGCTAAACCAATTCAGGGTGGGGATCTCTACCCCGCCGTAGTGGACATGTTTTTAGGCAGGGCTGATGATTCAACTTTGGTTCGGAACGTTTCACGGGAAGAAATTCTCGAAGCGGTCAAAACCGTTGGAGGGATCGCGAAGCTTGCGCGTGTGGATCGCAAAACCGTTTACCGGCTTAAGATTCCGGTAAACAGTATTCACGCGATTGAATTCGTGCGGAACAGAAGGCGTGATATTGGTGCGCCCCTAGTCGTGGAGCGCGTCCCGAATCCGCTCTCGGGACGGGCATCGAGTGATTATTTTCTCACTGTCGTGACCCTGATTCGCTCGATCCGTCGAAGCCGATCAGACCCACCTCGAATGGCGCTGAGGGACCCGACCCTGAAAAAGAGTTCCCGCAGGCGTTCACAAAATGTTCACGCCTACGAAATTTACCGCGACATGACCCCTGAGGAACGGAAGCTATTTCGCAGGGCTTACTATTACAAGCCACGAGATCGAGTGACGGTCCAAGAGCTTCTTAGCGCCCTGAGAATCTCTCGTGTGGCTTTTTGGAAGTGGAGGAAAAGCTTACAGTTGGCCCAACGAAAACAACTCGAAATCGAGTTGAAATGGAAACCATCGGTCAATGCCTCACCTGTCCCCGGCGAGATTCATCCGGTCACGAAAGAGGCATTCAATGAGTTCGATTACGATGCGGTTGATGAACGTTTACCCAACGGCTAGCTTCACAATCTTGCCAGCCGCATCTTCGGGTCTGATGCTCCAGAACTGCGCGGTGTCCTGGCGCTTCACAAGACCCTTGTAGTGCCGCTGGATTATCGCTGGGGAGTTCCCCAGCCAAAGCGCCGTTTTGCCTTCGTGTTCGAAGAGCGCGAGATGATGAGAGGCGGCGGTGTGGCGCAATATATCCTTCGTCCAGCCCCTGATTCCCGAGAGCGCCTTCACCTTCTCGAAATCGAATCGGGAGATTGCAATCGGCGTCCGTCTGGCAACGTGCGGCAGCAACCATTCCGCAAGGTTCGGTTCTTGGTCGCCGACTTGGCAAAATTCCACGTGCCGCTTGCTCCGGGTCTTTGCGATACCGGCACCAATGGTGATGAGTCCGGCGTCCAGGTCAATTTGCTTCCAGGTCAATCGCGCCAGTTCGTTCGGTCGGATCCCAGCAAAGAGCGCCAAAGCGAAGTAAGGAACCGTCTTTCCGTCTTTGTATTCGGCGCAAACGCTCATGAGTCGGCGAACGGTTTCGATTGGCATCACTGCCGGATCGGCATCGTCAAAGTTGAATTTACGTTTCGGCATTGGGGAGGCCACGCAATAAGACGGCTTCCTGCCTGATGCCCAGTTGAAAAAGTTGCTCAAGGCAAGGTAATCGTTCTTTCGAGAGCGGAGTCCACGGATCTTTGCGTCCCGGTTGATAAATTGATCGATGTCGTTCGCGAGAACATCACAGACAAGCTTGCCGTCCGGCTCGAAGTTGACGAATGCGTTCAACCGGAATCTCAGATTCTGGATTGTCTCGGTCCGCGCCTTCTCTCCCGTTTTCGCGGCTAGTAATTCAGCAACGGCGTCCCGGAGTCCGATCTTTACCTGCGGTTCGCGGTAGTTCTCAAGGTAGAATCGAACGGCATCCATTAGTGGCCGGTCGCCCAGCTCCGCAACCGCACGCTCACACTCGGCAATCTGTGCGTCATTCAACCGGGTTTGATGCAATCTCGATGCGGGAACGAAGTTCGCGCTCTCGAATTCCAGGTCCGTCTTTCGCGCGAGAGCCCCGACTTGATCCTGGAAGTTCTCCCGGATGCGTCTGCCGTCCGGCGCGGTCCCCGTTACACGGTAGGATAGGCTCCCGGCGCGGTTCGTGAATTCAGTGACTCGGAAGGTTGCACGTAGTTTCATGTCATTGCAATCTGGCAACCTTAAAGGCAACCGTCAAGAATGAACGCTAAAACACGCGTTTTCATTGGTGTTTATGGACTGTGCCATAGGTTTGCTAAACCTGTGTAGGGGTAACTCTACCGAGGGTTCGAATCCCTCTCTCTCCGCCACTGCTCCTTAAAAATCAACGACTTACCCACGGAAACCAGCGGACCCAGATTGCGTTCACCCCATTGTTTCCGTTCTTTCGGATGCATCCGGGGTTTCCTTACAATCCGACGCCGGAACCACCCGCATCCGGACCGGGATCCGCTTGTCAAACCGGCGTGGTCTATGGCATGTTTGATGCCGATCAACCATTCTATTTCGACTTATGCGTTCCCTTATCGCCCTCTCCCCACTGAGCCACCACAACAGACGAGCCCTGCTCTTCCTCCTGTCCGCCTGCGCGAGCTGCTTTTCTTCCGTGGCCGATGTGCGCCTCCCGGCAATCTTCGGAGAGCATATGGTGCTCCAGAGATCGCAGAAAGACCCCGTCTGGGGCTGGGCGGACCCCGGCGAAAAGGTAACGGTTCAAATCGCCGGTCAGACTCATTCGGCAGTCGCGAACGATCAGGGGCACTGGAAGGTGGTGCTGGATCCTATCCAGGCCGTCGGGCCGTTCACGCTTTCCGTGGCGGGAAAGAACCGGATCGAGCTGTCCGATGTGCTGGTGGGTGAGGTCTGGCTCTGCTCCGGGCAGTCCAACATGCAGTTCGCGGTCAACTCCTCGAACGACGGGGATCTGGAGGCATTGACCGCCAACTTCGCCAACATCCGCCTGATCACGGTGCCGCAAGTGGGAACCCAGGAACCACAATCCGATTTCAAAGGCGAATGGCAACGCTGTTCCCCGGAGACCGTCAAATCGTTCTCCGGCGTCGGATACTTCTTTGGACGCCAACTCCACCAGACGCTCAATGTGCCGATCGGGCTGATCGACAACTCATGGGGTGGATCTTCCTGTGAAGCCTGGGTCCGACGCGATCTCCTTGAAAAAGACGCAAACTACAAGCCGCTGATGGAGCGTTGGGAAGAAACAGAACGAACGTTTGATTGGGACAAAATCCAGGCACGCTATCAGGAGGATCTGAGCAAATGGCGGGACGCGACGGCGAAGGCAAAAACGGCCGGCACTCCAGCACCACAACGACCACGCAACCCCGCCAACCCACTCGCTGGGCAACATCGCCCCGGAAACCTTTACAACGGCGTGCTCAAGCCGATCATCGGATACGGCATCCGCGGGACCATCTGGTACCAGGGCGAATCCAACGCGGGCCGCGCCTATCAGTATCGAGACCTCTTTCCGCTGATGATTCAGAACTGGCGCGATGAATGGAAGCAGGGAGATTTTCCGTTCTACTGGGTTCAGCTGGCTGATTTCCGCGACGAAAAACCGGAACCCGCCGAAAGCGACTGGGCGGAGTTACGCGAAGCTCAGACCATGACACTCGACCGACTCGCAAATACCGGCGAGGCGGTCATCATCGACCTGGGCGAAGCCCATGACATCCATCCCCGGAACAAGCAGGATGTGGCGACCCGACTGGCACGCCTGGCTCTGGCGCGGGATTACGGCGTTGACATCGTTTCCCGCAGCCCGAACTACAAATCGATGGAACGAAAAGATGGAAAAATCGTTCTCACCTTCGACAACGTCGGAGGAGGATTGCACACGTTTGACGTCCGTCATCCGATCGGTTTTGCGATCGCGGGTGAGGACAAAAAATTCGTCTGGGCCAAAGCTCAGATCGCCAGCAAAAACCAGGTGGAAGTCTGGAGCGATCAAGTTCCCGAACCGGTTGCCGTCCGATACGCATGGGCAGACAACCCGGTCTGCAATCTCCAGAATCGGGAGGGCATCCCGGCCACCCCATTCCGCACGGATGACTGGCCGGGAATTACCTTTGACAAGAAATAGCGCAGTCCGACCGAAACGACCGTTTCAACGGCCCTTAACTCAATCTTTTCTGGACCGAAGCACCAGAATGCATTAGGTCTTAGAGATAATTAAAATGAAAACTACAGCCTTCAGCTTATTGATCTTCGGCATCGCCGGAACTGTAATTCCAAGCATAACCCCGTCGCGGTCAGCCCCGCCTCAGCTGACACAGCAGGAGAAACAGGAATTGAGGGAGACCGCCAAGGTGGTGCTCGCTCCCCTGCCCGATAAAATGCCGGGATCCGAAAACGATACACCCGCCCGAATTGCGCTCGGGAAAAATCTCTATTTCGAGACGAAACTCTCCAAGAACGGAAGCATTTCCTGCAACTCCTGCCATCGCGTCGACGCGGGTCTGGGTGGCGTGGACAACGCTTCCGTGTCCTCGGGCGCTTTTTCGGAAACCGGCGATCGCAATGCTCCCACGGTGTTGAACGCAGGATTTCATCTCTCTCAGTTCTGGGATGGCCGCGCGGCCAGTTTGGTTGAACAGGCCAAGGGACCCATTTTAAACCCGATCGAAATGGCGATGCCGGACGAAACCATCGTATTGAGCCGTTTGAATGCGGACAGCGAATACCCGGCTTTGTTCCGCAAGGCATTCCCGGATCAGGGCTCACCGGTCACCTACCAGAATCTGGCCGAAGCCATCGCAGCCTTCGAACGCACCCTGGTGACGCACGACCGCTTCGACGATTTCCTGAAAGGCGACAACGAGGCCCTTTCGGCGCTCGAACTTCAGGGACTGTTGAAGTTCACCCAATACGGCTGCACCACCTGCCATACCGGTCCGGCAATTGGAGGAGCGATCTACCAAAAGGTGGGTCTTGTGCATCCTTACGAAAACTTCAATGACGTTGGCCGGGAAAAGATCACCAAGGATGAAGAAGACCGGTACAAATTCAAGGTACCCAGCCTGAGGAACATCGCGTTGACCGCCCCGTATTTCCACGACGGCGGAGTAGCCTCACTCGAATTTGCGGTTCGCAAAATGGCGTATATGCAACTCGGACTTGAGATTTCAACCGAGGACACCCACGCCATCGTCGCGTTTCTCAAATCCCTCACCGACAAAGAGCGGGTTCCGGCCAAATAGCAGACAAGGTAGCGCGAACCGTCCCGGTGAGCGGGTCCAGCCTTTCGCCTTTCATCCGTCGCACCACGGGAATCCTTTTAGATCTTGTGATCGGCTGGCGGGCAAAATAACTTGCTCGCCATGCCGCCACAGCTCGTGAGTCTCCTTGGTCTCGCCGTCATCATTACCTGCGCCTGGGCCATCTCACGGAACCGCCGCATGTTCCCGTGGCGAACTGTCGCCTGGGGCCTGGGACTTCAATGCACTTTCGCCATCTTGATTCTGAAAACGTCGGCTGGCGTTTCGGTCTTCGAAGTGGCGCGCGAAGCCGCCGGCAAGATCTCCGAGTTTGCAACCGAAGGCGGAAAAATGGTCTTCGGCTCGCTGGCGGACCCGGCGTTTCTCGGAGAGCAATGGGGCCCAAACCATGCCTTCATCCTCGCGATCACGGTCACAACCACCATCGTGGTGGTTTCAGCCCTGTCTTCGTTGCTTTATCACTGGGGAATCCTCCAGCGAATCGTCCGGGCGATGGCGCTTGTGATGCAGAAATCCATGCGCACCAGCGGAAGTGAAACCCTGGCAGCAGTCGCGAATATTTTTATGGGCCAGACCGAAGCGCCGCTCCTGGTCAAACCCTACCTCCGGACCATGACCCAAAGCGAGCTTCTCGCAATGATGACTGGAGGCATGGCCACGATTGCGGGGAGCGTCCTGATCGTATACGTCTCCTTTGGAGCCATCCCCGGACATCTCCTCACCGCCTCGGTCATGAGCGCTCCCGCCGCTCTGATGATCGCCAAGATTCTCCTGCCGGAAACCGAAATCAGCGAGACCGCCAACCACGCTCCCTTGGTCATCGAAAAAACCGCCACGAACGGAATCGACGCCCTGTGCCAGGGTGCATCAGATGGCATGCGCCTTTCGATGAACGTGATTGCGATGTTGATCGCGTTTGTCGCGCTGATTGCCATGGCAAACTACCTTTTACAGTTGCTTCTGACTCCCTTTTCAATCGAATTAACCCTCCAGCAACTGGTCGGTTGGATCAACGCCCCCTTCGCGTGGCTCATTGGAGTACCTGCCAAGGATTGTTCCCTGGTTGGTCAGATGCTCGGCGAACGGATCGTGCTCAACGAATTCTTCGGCTATGTGACACTGACCCAGCACTGGGATCAACTGGACGAACGAAGCCGTACCCTCGCCACCTACGCTCTGTGCGGATTCGCCAATTTCGGCAGTGTCGCAATCCAGATCGGCGGCATCGGCGTCCTGGTGCCTGAACGCCGCAACGATCTGGCACGCCTCGGCCTGCTCTCCATGGTGGGGGGCCTGCTCACCTGCTACACCACCGCCGCCATGGTCGGGATCCTCCTTTAACCGCACCCCCCCTCAAGCCCCGGCATCCTTTCGATCCACTAGTGAAATCGAGCGCATCGCGCCGGAGCAAAAAATCACCTTTTCCTTACTTGGATCTTTGCGTAGGTTAATTGGATCCTGCACTGAATGAATGTCGGAATAAAAATCGCACTCTACGTCATCCTGATCTCGGGAGCTTGTTTCTTTGGCTACAAAGGATATGAAAGCTATACCAAGTTGATGGGCAACACCCCTGAAACGAAGGTCTCTCCGCCCATTGAAGAACCCGTGGTGGAGAAAACCGGAGCGAGCCTGGCAACCCAGGGTTACTCGCAGGTCATGGGCTACGGCGGCGGCTTCTTCATTGCCCTGCTCTGCCTCGCCTTTCTACTCAGCCACGACGTAACCAATTATCTCGGAAACCGCGTTTTGACGAGCATTTACAACGATGAAGGCGAAGGGCTGAGCGATACGCAATATGAGATCGCCGAGCAGGTCTGGGCGGACGGCAACCACCTGGAAGCGATTCGTCTGATGCGCGAGTACCTCAGTGCGAACCCCAGGGAACAACATGTCGCTATCCGAATCGCGGAAATTTACGAGAAAGATCTTCAAAACAACCTCGCTGCAGCGCTGGAATACGAGGACATTTTGAAGCAGAAACTGCAACCCGAGCGCTGGGGTTGGTCGGCCATCCATCTTTGCAATCTCTACTTCCGCCTCAATCAAGAGGAAAAAGCGCTTGAGCTCCTTCGGAAAATCGATACCGATTACGGTGACACACCGGCCGCTGAAAAGGCCCGGAAACGCCTCGCGCTTTACGAATCCGCAGCAAACCAGGAATCGATGGACCAACCTCCCGCCGAAGAAGAGCCCCAGTCTTAGGGCTCCAACCGGCCGCTGCAAACTTCCCACGGATTAAACACAAACGATTGTTCTATGCCAGAATCCTACATTCAAAACCTGTTCGCCCAACGCATTGGCGGCAGCCAATACGGAAAATCCACCGCCATCTACAAATTTGCCAAGATCAAGAGGGCCAAAGCTCAGGCGCTCGCCGCTCAACCCGGTGGCACCCTGATCGACATGGGAGTCGGCGAGCCTGATGAAATGGCGTTCCCCGAGGTGGTGAACGAACTGCACAAGGAAGCTCTCAAACCGGAAAACCGCGGTTACGCAGACAACGGCGGCCCCGGACTGAAACAGGCCGCGGCCCGCTACCTGGATCGGGTCTGTGGAGTCAGGGGAATCGACCCGGAGCGGCAGGTCATGCATTCGATCGGCAGCAAGGCCGCCCTCTCCATCCTCCCGGCCGCACTCATGGATCCGGGTGACTACGTGGTCATGACCACCCCGGGGTATCCCGTGTTCGGCACCCATGCCAAATACTACGGAGGACACGTACACAACCTTCCCCTGACTTCTCAGAACGGGTTTTTGCCGGACCTCGCCAGCATTCCCGCCGACGTGCTCGCGAAAACCAAGGTCCTTGTCCTCAACTACCCCAACAACCCAACCGGCGCGAACGCCACTCCCGAATTCTTCGCCAAGGCGGTTCAATTCGCCAAGGACCACAATCTCGTGGTCATCCACGACGCGGCCTACGCCGCCCTGACATTCGAAGGTGCTCCGCTCAGTTTTCTGTCCACACCCGGTGCCATCGACGTTGGCATCGAGCTGCATTCCACCAGCAAGAGTTTCAACATGACCGGCTGGCGTTGTGGTTTTGTGGCGGGCAACGAACTCCTCATCAAAGCCTATGGCGATGTGAAGGACAACACCGATTCAGGCCAGTTCCTGGCGATTCAAAACGCCGCGGCCTATTGCTTTGATCACCCGGAAATCACCGAAAAAATCAGCGCCAAATACTCCCGCCGAATGGACGCCCTGGTTGGCGTGCTCACCCGGTCCGGTTTCACGGCGAAAAAGCCGGGAGGCTCCTTCTTTCTCTATGTGGCAGCCCCGAAAGCCGCCGTCCGAAAGAACGGGGACCGAATCCAGTTTGCGAATGGCGAGGAAGTATCGCAATGGTTAATCACCGAAAAACTCATTTCCACCGTTCCCTGGGATGACGCCGGTCACTACCTGCGCTTCAGCGTAACCTTTTCCGCAAAAGACACCGCAGCCGAAACATCGGTGATTAGCGAAATCGAGAAACGCCTGTCGGATGTGACATTCGAGTTTTAGTCGCGTTCAGATTTCATTCTCCTTGTCGCCGTAAAAAAGTTCATACGCACGATCGTAATCCGCTTCCGGCACGAGGACTCGTGCCGGACGGCTCAGATCGCCGTCGTCTGGCGCATCCGGATCCTCGAACTCCTCGCTCGCCGTGATGCCGTGCTTTTCAAGCATCACCACCAGCATTTCCGTGTTGATCACCGGACCTGAATAAAACAATTTCACAAATTCCGAATCCTTCCTCGTTGCCGCCCCCTGCACTGGATCACCATTCACGCCGGGGTGATTGCCCGTCCCACTGCGAAAGGGTTACCCAACTTCCGGGGGAACCACCACACTTGCGATCTCCCCAGAGCGCACACGCGTCCTGAGACGCTGACCGGCTTGCACCGAGTCCGAGCTGTGGATGACTGCACCACTTTCGGCATCTGTCGTGATTGAGTAACCGCGCTCCAAAACATTCAACGGAGACAGCAGCCGAAGTCGCATTTCGGCGCCGGTCAGCCGTTCCCGAATCTTTCTCAATCCAGCTGTGACCTGTTCCAACAGACCTGCCTCGAGTCGCTCAAAGAGTTCCCTCCGACGCGCCACTATGGCCATCGGTCGCAGTCGCTGCAACCTGAGCAAAGCCGCCCTGAGCTCCTGGTCGCACTCCCGCACCCGGCGGCGACCGTTTCTGTCCAACTCAGAGCGCAGATCATCCAACCGCTGCCACCGGTCTTCAACCGCCCGCCGCGGATGCGCCCGACGCACCCGTTGTTCGACCATCCCGAGATGTTCGTTGCGTTTCCGCAACCCGAGCCGGACCAGTCGGCACAACCGGACTGGCGCACCGAACACCGTTTCCCGGCTTGCAAAGACACCCTGGGTAATCACCTCCGCAGCGACGCTCGGCGTCGCGCATCTCAGGTCCGATACAAAGTCCGAAATGGTAAAATCGATTTCATGCCCAACGGCGGAAACAACCGGCACCGCGGACTCAAAAATGGAGCGAGCCAGAATCTCTTCGTTGAACGC